>NZ_QRLE01000001.1:0-159403 GCF_003473055.1 Collinsella sp. AM13-34
CATTTCAAATGGTTCGATGTCTGCCCGGATGCGACACTGAAGTAAGTGTCCATCCTCGCAGTATCCGGTTCTCAAGGTGCACGCCTAGCGGCTGATCCGGTCCGACCGGGCCGCGCGGCAAGGAGATATATTGCCAGACCGCGAAGCCTTGTGGGACGTCAATTCCGCTCTTCACAAGTCCTACACAACATATCGCTTTCTATAGGTAATAGAAAGACTGGCGCGGATCTTCCGCACATATCAGATGATGACCCTTTGGTTCAGGAATATATAGAGATCGGTCACCTGTAAGTGTTTATCTACCCGCGCTTTTAGCAATGTAAACCGCACTTCAGATAAAAAGAGGGAGCGCCGCGCACAACGCGACACTCCCCTAGCGATTCAACAGAATCTATTAGGCCTCGAGAGCCTTCTTGGCAATGGCAGCCAGCTCGTTGAAGGACTCGATGTCCTCGTAAGCCATCTGAGCCAGGACCTTGCGGTCGAGCTCGATGCCGGCAACCTTCAGGCCGTGCATGAACTGAGAGTAAGAGATGTCGTTCAGGCGAGCAGCAGCGTTGATACGGGTGATCCAGAGAGAACGGATCTCGCGCTTCTTGTTGCGGCGATCACGATACTGATACTGCAGGGAGTGCTGGACCTGCTCTTTAGCATGCTTGTAAGTACGCGAAGCGGCACCGTAGTAACCCTTCGCACGGTGCATAACGGTACGGCGCTTCTTCTTGGCGGCAACAGCGCGCTTAATACGTGCCATGTTCTATCAACTCCTAGACGGTAAAACGAAAAACGGGAACGCGAACTTAGGCGAGACGCGACTTGATGACCTTGCGGTCGGCAGCGGCGATCTCGGTCTCCTGACGGAAGCCACGCTTACGCTTGGTGGACTTCTTGCTCAGGATGTGGCTCTTGAAAGCCTTGGCGCGCATAAGCTTGCCGGTACCAGTCTTGCGGAAACGCTTCTTGGTGCCGCTGTGGGACTTCATCTTAGGCATGAAATACTCCTTAATCGGTTACAGAACACTAGTTACTTGCTATCGCTTGCCGCTTTATCCTCATCGAAGGCGCCCTTAATCGGGGCGAGCAGCATAAGCATGTTACGGCCTTCCATCTTAGGCTTGGACTCGACCGTAGCGTAAGGCTTGAGATCCTCGGCGAGACGCTCGAGAACGTTAAGGCCCTGCTCCGGGTGAGCCATCTCACGGCCGCGGAACATGATGGTGATCTTAACGCGTGCGCCCTTCTTGAGGAAACGCAGAACGTGGCCCTTCTTGGTCTCGTAGTCGCCAACGTCGATCTTGGGTCGGAACTTCATTTCCTTGACCTCGACCTTGGACTGGTTCTTACGAGCAGCCTTGGCCTTCATGGCCTGCTGGTACTTGAACTTACCGTAGTCCATGACCTTGCAGACCGGCGGCTCCGCGTTGGGAGCGATCTCGACCAGGTCGAGACCCTGATCGTCGGCGACGCGCTGGGCATCGCGGATGGCGAACAGGCCGAGCTGAGAGCCATCGACGCCAATCAAACGACACGAAGATGCAGTGATCTCGTCGTTGATGCGGGTGTCATCAGACTTAGCTATTTTCCCTACCTCCATTCATAAAAAAATAACCCGGCGCTTCTCAGCAACCAGGTCGTACACATAGACTTCCTCGATTTGAGGAAGGGAATCTAAGTTGTATGACCAGTCAGCTGCTCATTGGCGCCAAAAGGTGGGAACCCTCAGGTTCCTCTTTAGGGCATTGCGGGAACAACGCCTTGCGAATAATAACACGTACAGCGCGTTATCACATTACGTACACGAAAAAGGGACCTTGACCCCCTTGAACACTCGCTTGCATGTATGGTGCTCGAGACGAGACTCGAAGGGCCTTCGCTTCGCGAAGGCCCGGGCTTCGGGCGCGTGGCGCCCTCGCCACGCTCCGCTACAAACAGGCCACAGGCCTGTTTGCTTAACGCTTCGCGCGCTCACGCGAGTTCGGCACGAAAAAGGGGGCCACAACCCCCTTGAACGCTCGCTTGCATGAATGGTGCCCGAGGCGAGACTCGAACTCGCACGTTGTTGCCAACGGTGGATTTTGAGTCCACTGCGTCTGCCAATTCCGCCACTCGGGCACGCAATGCGTGAGTTAGTTTATCACAGCTTTCTACCGATTAGTCCGAAAATGGAACTTCGAGCATTTCGATGAGTTCGACCGTGCGGAGCATCTCGCGCCAACGGCATCCGCGACCGTCGACCGAAGCCTCACCCATCTGGTTATCGTAAGGGTCCTCGCGCATGCCGTCGAAAGAGGGCTCAAACTCTGCCTGGAATCGATTGTTGGCCACCATACGCCACGGGTCGAGATTGCCAAAGTAGTGACGGCGGCGCCACTCCTCCCCCATCCTGCGAGCAGAAGATCCAAATGACACGTCGGCGTTGAGCCAACCGGTCTGCGGCGTATAGAACTCTGCCCAGTCGTGCGACCCCACCGAATCGGGCGCAACATACAGGCCGCTCTGCCAACGGGCAGGCACGCCCGCGATACGGCACATGGTGATAAACGTGAGCGCCATAACGCCGCAATCGCCGCGGAGCGAATGCGCGCAGTCATCGGCAATAGATCCCAAAAGCAAGTACGGCGGCTGATAGCGATAGTCGATATGCTGCGTCAGGTAATCATAGATAGCACGGGCGCGATCGAGCGGATCCTCGAGTCCGTCAACAACACTGGCCGTCAGCTGCTGCAGATACGGCGTAAATGCAATGTGCGGACGGTCCTCGGAAATATCCTCGGGCAGAGGCGCGTCCATACGCGGGTGAACCGGAAGTGTGCCACCGTAGACATCACAATAAGCAGCATCGATGTGATAACGATAGGTCACCGAAAATAAGTGCTCGCTCGAGGAAGACCACGAGGCGGTACGCGCCGAAGCATTCGCGGGAGCAACAGCGCCCTCCGGCGTCATGTCGAGAATCTCGACCCGAGACTGCTGACGGCAGGCAGCCGCGACGGGAAGCCAAGCGCAAACGGTCTCCCCTTCCAGAGCGCCGGGGACAGACACGGACGCTTTAAGCGTAATGACGCGAGCCAATCCGTTTTGCGACTCCATCTCCTTGAGCATCTCGTTGCGCAGTGCTACTCCGTCCGTAGAATCGGGCCGCATGCCGGGAACCTCTTTGGGATATACGCGAAGCGAATCGAGGAAGTTGTCGAGAACGAACAGCTCGCCATCGATAAAGCGCCAGTCAATACGCTTACGGTCAATCAGATCGTCAAACTGCTCCTCGGTAAACTCAGGCCACTCCTCGCAAATCATCGCAATGGCCCGATCACGCGACACCGAAAAATGAAGCGGCGTCTCGAGCATGCGATACCGCTCTGCACGAACACAAGCAGCCAGCGAAGGCTCAGGGTTCTGCTCCAAAAGGCGATCGCAGGCAGCAACAGCCTGCGTCAAATACCCGGCATCCTTAAGACGAAGAATCTCGGGCGGCAGTCCAACATCGAGATGACGAAAGTCATCACAGCAAACATCAACAGAGCAACCAACAGGCCCCTCGTCAATAACCTTCCCATCCGAAGGCAGCACATTAATAACAGCCATACCAAACTCCAAGTCATTAGAACCCTTGAAGCACATTGTAGCGAGATAAAAAGAAAGCCCCAACAAGGGAGCCATCAACACTGCTGAACGGTAGTCAAATAAATAATTCAGCCTCGTAACCCTGCGGCGTTAAACGAAGGAAGCCCCGTCCCCCGGAGCTGTTTTCTTGGCGCGACTTCTGGCAAAGCCAGGTGAGCGCAAAGGAAACAGTGTAGGGGGACGGGGCTTCCGGCGGGAAGTTTAGCGACGCTTACGCCTTGTTGACGGAGCCAAACTCCTCCATGAGCTCCTTGGTGCGGGCAACGATGTTGTCGCGACCAGGCTTGAGGAGCTTGCGGGGGTCAAAGCCCTTGCCCTGCTGATCCTTGCCAGCCTCGATGTACTCGCGGACGCCCTTGGCGAAGACGAGCTGCAGGTCGGTGTTGACGTTGATCTTGGAGATGCCCAGGGAGATGGCCTTCTTGATCTGATCCTCGGGGATGCCGGTGCCACCGTGCAGAACGAGGGGCAGGTCACCGGTCTGGGCCTTAATCTCGCCCAGACGCTCGAAGGAAAGACCAGCCCAGTCGGCGGGGTACACGCCGTGGATGTTGCCGATGCCGCAGGCGAGGAAGTCGACACCCAGGTCAGCGATCTGCTTGCACTCAGCAGGATCAGCGAGCTCGCCGCTGGAGGTCACGCCGTCCTCGGTGCCGCCGATGCCGCCGACCTCGGCCTCGATGGACATGCCCTTGGAGTGGGCAAGCTCAACGAGCTCCTTGGTGCGGTCGAGGTTAAGCTGGAAGGTCTCCTCGTGAGAGCCGTCATACATGATGGACGTGAAGCCGGCCTCGATGCACTTGAAGCAGTCCTCGTAAGAACCGTGATCGAGGTGAAGGGCGACGGGAACGGTAACGCCCGTGGCCTCGACGGCAGCCTTGACCATGTCGGCGCAGACCTTGAAACCGCCCATCCACTTAGCGGCACCAGCGGTGCACTGAAGGATCAGCGGAGACTTGGCCTCCTCGGCGGCCTGGAGAATAGCCAGGGTCCACTCGAGGTTGTTGGTGTTGAAGGCACCAAGACCGTACTTGCCGGCCTCGGCCTTCTTGAGCATGTCTGCTGCGTTGACGAGCATAAAAGAAACCTCCTGTAAGGTTGCTCCGATAACGCCTGAGATTTTACCACGGCGCACCCGAGCATAAACGTTCGTTTGTTCACGAATATCGTCCAAACAGACTTTTTTGACCGTTTGCCCTACGAAATCGACCCGTTGGGGAAAAATAGCTTGACGTTTGGACGCTTCTCGTGCTTCAAAAGCCGACTAGTAAGCTAAATCTGCATGAAAGGGTTCTGCATGAGCTCGCGTGCCATGGTGGTCGAATCGCCATGACCGGTTAGGCAAACGGTATCGGGCGGGAGAAGCCGGGCGAGCTTGGAGAGCGAGCGCAGAATCGCCGCCTCGTCTCCTCCAGAAAGATCGGTGCGGCCGTGCCCACCCGGAAACATGGTGTCGCCCACAAAGGCAATGTTCCCCTGCTCGGTGGCGGCAAACAAGACGATCCCGCCCGGCGTATGCCCTGGCGTCTCGATCACCTGCAGGTAGATATCGCCCACCTTGATAGCATCTCCCTCGGCGAGCAGGTGCGTCGGCTCCCCGGGGTCAGGCGTCTCAATGCCCCACATAGCTCGCTGTTCCTCGATGTTCGCATGCGGCACCGCCACATCCTTAGCACACAGCTCATACTGGCAGCCCTCGCCAACGGTGGTTCGCACGCCTGCAACACCACCAACATGATCGGCATGGCCATGAGTGCATACGGCGCCAAACACGCGTACGCCGGGATGCTCGGCTCGAATATGCTCCACCAGGCGTTCGCCTTCCCATGCGGGATCGATAATCACGCACTCATTGTCCGAAATAACAGCATAGCTATTGGTCTGAATGGGACCGTTTACGAGCGTCTCGATCTCGACCGATCCCTTGGGAGTTAAATCCAAGGACACAGCGCTCATGTCCCTCTCCTCTCTATAGAACTCGAGGCATCAAACGATGCCTCGAGTGTAGCGAATATCGATAATGCGACACGTTCGTCGCGACTAAACGCGGCGCTTAAGCTGGGCTCCACCCTCACCGGGCATCAGGCGGCGCGCGTCGTAGACCGAGTCAACGCTGCTGATGGAGGCCAGCAGCGGATCCAGACCACTCGCGTCCGAGATCTCGACCATAAAGCGCAGGGTTGCAATACCCTCGCGGTTGGTCGACGTGGCGGCAGAAAGGATATTGCCGCCCGCATCGCCAATGGCAATGGTGACATCCTTGAGCAGGCCCATGCGGTCCAGGCACTCGACCACGATCTCGACCTGGAAGAGGGTGTCGGCAGCGCCGTCCCACTCCACTTCGATCATGCGCTCGGGATGCTCCATAAGACCCTTGACGTTGGGACAGTTGGCGCGATGCACCGAAACGCCACGACCGCGCGTGATGAAGCCGACGATGTCGTCGCCCGTCACGGGGTTGCAGCAATGAGCCAGACGGACCAGTAGGCCGCTGTTGCTCTCGCCCTTGACGATAATGCCGTTACTGGCGCTCTTGCCGCGCTTTTGCGGCTTGCGGTTGGAGCCGCGAGCAGGCTGCTTCACGACCTCGGCGATAGCCTCGGCCTTGGTGAGCTGTTCCTCGGGCTTGGGGTCCAAGATTTGCTCGACCTTATTGCCCACAGCGCGCGGGGCAACCTTGCCGGCGCCGACGGCGGCAAACAGGTCCTCGAGCTGCTTGAAGTTAAACTGCTCCGCCACGGCGTTGAGCGCACGCGTCGAACGCGGCGTAGAAATGCCATAGCCACGCTTACGCAGGTCCTTAGCCAGCATATCGCGACCAGCAGCAGCGTCGTCGTCCTTGGTCGCAGCGGCAAAATAGCGGCGGATCTTTGACTTGGCGGAAGGTGTCTTAACGATCTTGAGCCAATCACGCGACGGCTTGGAACTCTTGTTAGTCAGAATCTCGACACGGTCACCCGTCTTAATCTCGTGCGTGAGCGGAGCCACCGCACCGTTGATTTTGGCGCCGACGCAATGGTTTCCCACCTCGGTGTGAACGGCGTAGGCAAAGTCGAGCGGCGTGGAGCCGGCACGAAGCGCCATGACCTCGCCCTTGGGCGTAAAGACAAAGATCTCCTGATCGAAGAGGTCGACCTTCAGCGAATGCAGGTATTCCTTGGCATCGGTGATCTCGTCGGAAGCCGCCCAATCGAGCGAATGCTTGAGCCAGTTGATCTGGTCGTCCAAACGTTGAGCGTCGTTGGTCTTGGAAGCAGACGATCCGCCCGACTTCTTATATAGCCAGTGGGCGGCAATGCCGTACTCGGCCTGCTCATGCATCTCATAGGTTCGAATCTGAATCTCGAGCGGGCGGGCCGTGGGGCCGATAACCGTCGTATGGAGCGACTGGTAGTTATTGACCTTGGGCATGGCGATATAATCTTTAAAGCGACCGGGCATGGGGTGCCACAGCGTATGCACCGCGCCGAGCGTGGAGTAGCAATCGCGCACCGAATGCGTGATGACGCGCAGTGCCACCAGGTCGTAGATCTCGGAGAATTCCTTGCCCTTGCGCTTCATCTTTTGGTAGATGGACCAATAGTGCTTGGAACGGCCGTTGATCTGGAAGTCCTCTAGACCAATGCGGTTGAGCTCATCGGTAAGCGTCTTGATGGTCTCGGCAAGGTAGCGCTCGCGGACCTCGCGCGACTCAGCCACCATGCGCGCGATGCGCTGGTAGGCATCGGGCTCCAGGTAGAAGAAGGACAGGTCCTCGAGTTCCCACTTAATAGAGCTCATGCCCAGGCGGTCGGCCAAGGGCGCGTACACGTCCATGGTCTCGCGCGCCTTAAACAGGCGACGATCCTCGCGCAGGGCTGCCAGCGTTCGCATGTTGTGCAGACGGTCGGCAAGCTTAACGATGATGACGCGGATGTCCTTGGACATGGCGAGGAACATCTTGCGCAGCGTGAGGGCCTGTTTCTCGTCCATGCTGTCGACTTCGATGTTGGTGAGCTTGGTCACGCCATCGACGAGCTCGGCCACCGTATCGCCAAACAGGTCGGAAACATCGGCAAGCGAGGTCTCGGTATCCTCGACGGTATCGTGCAGCAGCGCGGCGCACACCACGTCACAGTCCATCTTGAGATCGGCCAAAATGATGGCCACCTCGACGGGATGGTTGATGTACATCTCACCCGAGCGGCGCTTTTGGTTGCAGTGCTTCTCGGCGGCAAAGCAGTAGGCTTGCTCCACCTTGGAGAAGTCGTCCTCATTCATATATTTGAGGCACAGGCGCTCCAACTTGTCGTAGCTGTCCGCCATAATCTCGGGCGGCAGCTCATCGGCATGCTTATAGTGCTCCATCTCCGAGAACGGTTGGAGGGTGGAATCATGGGCGGTACGGGCTGCGGCATCCATCGAGGTCCCCTTCCCCTAGGCCCGCGGTACGATCGGGCGGTTAACTTTGGCTAGCATATCAGAAGCGCACGAGTCGAGCGCCCAGCTCCGGAAAGCCGAAAACTCCATGCGCGAGCGCAAGCCCTCCAAATAGCGAATTGACCTGCTCAATTGCACGCGGCCGGGGTTTTCGGCCATCGCGATGCGACGGGTGTCGTCAAACCCCGAAACGCGACAGAAACCAAGCTCTTCGAAGATTCCCAGGCCACTTTCCACCGAGCGCTCGTCGACCGGCGTGCGAGCATCGATGGCAAGGCACATCTGCGCGATGTCGATATCGCTTGCGCAGAATGAATCATCCCCGGTCTTACCGCGGTTGGAGCGCCACATGGTCTGCAGCGCACGATAGAGTGTGACGAGTTCGTCGCGCTCGGGTGCGTAGCAGTCGAGCAGGCGCTCGTTGATGCGGGCGTCGCGCGACGAATAGAGCAGGTGGATCACGGCGGGCTGTCCGTCACGACCGGCACGCCCGCTCATCTGGTTGAACTCAATGGCGCCAAACGGCATGTGGTACAGCACGACATGGCGGATATCGGGCAGATTGACACCCTCGCCAAAGGCGGAGGTCGAAACGATGCAGCTGAGGCTTCCGTCTCGGAATGCTTCCTCCACGCGGCGGCGATCGGAGCGCGCAAGCCCCGCGTTATAGAACGCGATATGGGTTGCGCAATCGGGCACACGCTTGCGCAACGTCTTGGCGAGCGCCACGGACTGGTCGCGCGAATTGACGTAAATGACGGTCTTCTCCCCCGTCGCCACGATCGACACCAAACGGTTCTCGCGGCTCGCAAGGTCGCGGTCGTCCTCGAGCTGCAGGTTCTCGCGCACCGTCTCGTCGACCACCGTGCGAGTAATCGGCAACACGCGGGCAAGCTCCGCCACGACCGGAGCCGTCGCGGTGGCCGTCGCCGCCATAACGACCGGATCGCCCAGGGCCTTGAGGATATCGGGCATGTCGAGGTATGCGCTACGGTCGCCGCCCTTGGCAAGACCGGCATGATGCGCCTCGTCGATAACGACAAACCCGATACGACCCGAGCGAGCAAAGCGGTCGCGGTGAATAGACAGGAACTCAGGCGTCGTGAGCACGATGCCGGTGCGGCCCGAAGCCAAGCCGGCAAACACGTCATCGCGCGCCGCCTCCACGGTCTCGCCGGTCAGCACGCCTACGCCAATGCCGAGCGCAGCCATCGTCGACGAGAGGTGATAGGCCTGGTCGGCAACGAGCGCACGCAGCGGATAGACAAAGATACTCGCACGCCCGCGAAGGACCGCCTCGCGCGCGGCGTGCACATGGAAGATAAGAGACTTTCCGCGCCCCGTTCCCATAACGGCCAGAACACTTTGGTGATCGGCCAGGGCATCGAGCGCTTCGACCTGCGCGCGGTGCGGCTGGTTCGAGCCGATAAAGCTATGGATAAGCGAGCGCGTGAGCTCGGTATAAGAAAGTTGGGCGAGCGTTTGGCGCTTTCGGGACTCCAGGCGCAGGCCGGAATCCGCCGGCTGCACGCCACGACGAAGCTCGCATGCCGGATCGTCGACGCTGGGCAGCGTGGTATCGCGGACCAGAACATCCTTGATCATGAGCTTGGGCTTTACGCGACCTTGCCAATGCTCGGCCACGGCCTCGAACACCAAGTCGACGGCGCTATCACAATTGATGAGCTTATCGATCTGCGGCACGCGGAACATAATGGCCGGCACACTCGCGGCGCCATCGGTCGCCACGAAGCGCATGTGCTCGCCGGTTTTGCCCACCACGGCGCGATCGCACATTGTCACGCCCTCGGCCGCCAACAGCGGCACCTTGTTGCCCTGGCCAAACGGCTCAAGACGGGAGATCTGCTCGATGGTCTCAATATTCAGCTCGGAAAGGTCGACGGTGGCGGCGACCTCGTCGGTGTCTTCAAAGTCCTCGGCGGGAAGCTCCGATAGCACGGCGGAAAGGCGGCGGCGGAACTCATCGAGCTTGGATGCCTCGATGGTCACACCCACCGCACCGGCATGTCCGCCGCGACGAATCAGCAGGTCGGAACAGCGCTCGACGGCGTCAAACAGGTTAACTTTGCCCACCGAGCGGCCCGATCCGCGTGCAACGCCGTCCTCGATCGAGAAGAGCAGCGCCGGCACGTGATAGCGATTGGTCAGGCGGCTCGCCACGATGCCCTTGACGCCCTCGTGCCAGCCCTCGCCACCCACGACGATTGCGCGTCCGCCGTCATAGGTCTTCTCGACCTTTGCCATGGCATCGCGCGTGAGCTCCGCCTCGATCTCACGGCGCTGGCGGTTGATTTCCTCGAGCTCAGCCGCCAGCGCGCTTGCTTCGATGGGATCGCGGGCAAGCAGCAGGTCGAGCGCCAGCTTGGGATCGGCCATGCGACCGGCAGCGTTTAAGCGGGGAATGAGCGAGAACGATAGGCCATCCGCCGTAATGCTCGAAAGGTCCGCCTTGGCGAGCGCGGCAAGCGCGATATAGCCGGGACGAGCGGTTACGCGCATCTGCTGGATGCCCTCGGCAACCAGCGCGCGGTTCTCGGGCGTGAGCGGCATCATGTCGGACACGGTGCCCAGCGCCGCGACCTCGATTAGCGAACGCCAATACGACGGCTTGCCCAAGCGCTCACCCAGGACTTGCACCAGCTTGAGCGCCACACCAGCACCGGCAAGTTCACGCGAGGGTCCCTCATCCTCGAGCTTGGGGTCGGTCAGGGGCACGCCCTGCGGCACCTGGTCGGAGGGCTCGTGATGGTCCGTAACCACCAGATCGATTCCCAGGCTCTCCAGATAGGAAACCTCTTCCTTGGCGGCAATGCCGTTATCGACGGTCACGATCAACTGGGGGCGAGCGAGCTCGTTGACGCGGTCGAGCGCTGCACGCGAAAGACCGTAGCCCTCGTCAAAGCGATGCGGGATAAACGGCGTGACGTTGGCGCCAAACGAACGTAGCGCCTCGGTCAACAGACAAGTCGACGTAATGCCGTCGACGTCAAAATCGCCAAAGACGGCGATGCGCTCGTGGCTGCGAATAGCACGCTCAACACGGTCAGCGACGACCGCCATGCCCGGAATAACGAGCGGATTCGCCCAGTCGCGATCGAGCGAAGGCGTCAAAAACAGCTGGCCTTCCTCGATGGATGTAATGCCGTGCGCAACCATAATGCGCGCCACCAGCCCGGGTATGCCCAGGCCAGCCGAAAGCTCCTTTTCGAGCTCGGGGTTTTGCCGAGCGACCGCCCAGCGATGCGTCGTCTTAAGCGATGACATAGGCGCCCACCCCCGATAGGGGCAGGTCGCCGCGATACCTCTCACGGTTCATAGCGATGAGTCCTCTGTGTATACCCGCTTCGGCAGGCAGATCTGTTGAACGGATTTATTATACCGTGCAGCGCGGACGCACAACGTCCAGCACGCCGCGGTTTCGATAAACGAGGGCGGTAATACCCTCGAAATAATCGAGCGTTTCTAACGCACGGACGCATGCAAGCGTCTAGCATATCCATTCAAAACGGATTCACGAGCAAAGGGAGTCACAAGAGCATATGAAGAAATGGGTTGGACTGGGCAAGTTTCTCGCGGGGCACATGCAGGTCATCGTTCCGATTTGCGTGACGCTCGGCGTGCTCTTTCCCCAGCAGATCGGCGTGCTCAAGCCCATCGTTCCCGCCTTGTTTGCCTTTATGACGTTTCAGGGTGCGCTCAGCAACACCTTTCACCAGGTGGCCGAGGTGTTCCGCCGTCCCCTACATTTGATTTTGGCGTTATTTGTCTCGGCCGTGCTCATCCCCATCGCGGCGTATGCCATGGGCTCACTGTTCTTTGGTTCCAACCCAAACCTTGTCTGCGGCATCGTGCTCGAGTACAGCGTACCCGTGGCAGTCACCGCCTTTATGTGGATCAGCATGTTCGGCGGCAACGGCCCGCTCGCGCTCACCATCATCCTGACGTCCTCGGTCATCTCGCCCGTCACGATTCCGCTCACGCTGAAGCTCCTGCTGGGTGCCACCGTTGCAATCGATGTTACGGGCATGATGCAGAACATGGCCTTTATGATCGCCATCCCCGCCGTGCTCGGCATCGTGATCAACGAGTTCACGCGCGGATGGGGACACGAGAAACTCTCCCCCGCGCTTTCGCCCGCCTGCAAGTTTATGATGATGGGTGTCATCGCCTCCAACTCCACCGCCATGAGCGAGTACGTGCTACACATGAATGCGGTGCGCCTGGAAGTCGCCCTCTTTATTTTGACCTTCGCCATCAGCGGCTTTGTCGTCGGCATTCTGGTCGCCCGCGCGTTGCACCTGCCGTATAGCGAGACGACCACCATGTGCTTTACCTGCGGCATGCGCAATATCTCTTCGGGCGCCGTCATCGCCACGCAGTATTTTCCCGGCGAGGTCGTGTTTCCCGTCATGTGCGGAACGCTGTTTCAGCAGGTGCTCGCCTCGGTTATCGGACATCTCTTTGAGCGACTGACCGGCGAGGAGCGCGCCGCCCAGCGCAAGCGCGTCGAGGCCGGCCGCGACGCCATGGGACGCTAGACTGTCCGCATTACGCGGGTGATAGTCTTGCTATACGAGCGTTTCCAGATGCGCACGCAGGCGCTCTGCATCGATATCGAGCGTGGTCTCGGCATTGACCTGGGCCAAACGATAACCGACAAAGTAGGGCGAAACCACCCAACGCGGCAACACCTTGGCAATGGTCCGGCCGTCCATGTGGTAGAAGAACAAGTTGTACGACTCCGCGCGGCCGCCGTGGTGCTCGTGCAGGATATAGTGCAGGGCCACCTGAATCGCATCGGCAAACAGGTCCGCTTCGGCTTGGTCGCGGGCGTCGTCGCTGGCGGCGATTCCCTGTGGAGCCGAGACGTTGACCTCAAAGAATCCCATAATCGGTTCGGTTGAGATGTTGACCGAGATTCTCCCCTGCTGCCAGACAGCGATGCCTTCAAAGTTGGCTAAGGTCAGCGCCGCATAGCCGTCCTCCTGTTCCAAGCCCACAATCTGCATGTGTGGATGGACGAGGCTGCCGCCCGAAAGCGGACCTTTGTTCTTATACATGAGTACACTGCGGTACTGCTGGGAATCGATCATCTGCTGCCAACAGCCCAGAGCAAACCGCATCACATGGTGGAGTTCATCCGGCTCATAGGTCACCAAGTCGGCATCGTGATCTGCCGATTCAATCAACACGGTTTGACGGGTGGCGCGCAAGGTCTTGAACCTATATCTCGAGCCAGATGCAGTCACCATCGCGCTGGATGATGTTGGCGAGCCCCTCCGTGTCACAAAAGGGGCACGCGGTGCCAGGGCGACGATTATCGTCGGGCTTACCGCTCGCCTGCTGGACGTCAAATACCAGCGCCACGGGTTATACCTCCAGCGGCACGATCTTGGTGCCATGGAGTTCGGAGACGCCCAGTGCCGCCGCCACGGTATCGCGATTGGCCGTGGAAATGCCGCCACCGGGAAGAATGGTCAGGCGGTCGCCCGCATACTCGACAAGACGCGACAGGTGCTCCAGGTTGTCCTCGATCGGCGTTCCGGCAGCACCACCATGCGTCAGGATGCGCGTGATGCCGCAGTCGGCGAGTGTGTCAATGGCATCGAGCTGAGCCTCGAGCGAGAGCTGGTCAAAGGCCATGTGGAAGGTGATATCGATGGCCCCGCGCTTGCACTCCTCGGTCGCGCAGCCCGTAGCCATCACGAGGGCGCCGAGGGTGAGCTCGTCGAGCGCCCAGCCGCCGGCACAGGGCTTGCAGCAGCCAAAGACCAGGCCGTCAACGCCGGCGCTCACGGCAAGACCCAAGTCCATCTCCATCATGCGCAGCTCGTCCTGGTTGTAGTGAAAGTCACCGCCACGCGGGCGAATCATGCACATCACTCGCGCGTCATGCTCGTGAGCATAGCTGACCGTAGTGCTGATAACGCCGGCCGAGGGCGTGGTACCACCGACGGCAAGGTTGTCGCACAACTCGATGCGCTTAGCACCGGCATCGATAGCCGCCGGCACACGCTCAAAGCTCTCGGCACAAAACTCGTACAGCATAGATAGCCCCCAGGAGACATTTCGATTTCCACACGGCATTGTCGCACGTTAAATAGCAACCCGCACGATGGAACAAAACCTTGACAAGGAGTGTCCCAAAGTGCCGGCACATAAGGAACGTCCCCAGGTGCCACCTTGAGCGATGGGTACTCATTTAAGTACGTCCCCAATGAGTACCCGCAGGGGACAGACAGACCGGACTCCCTATACGACAACTGTTGACATCATATACTATGTGTCATATAGTAGGTGTTACACAGTATACTACGAAAGGAGGTGTGCGGATGGAGGCACAGATGAAGCGCGGCTTCCTCGAGGCCTGCGTGCTCGCGGCCGTCTCGGGCGAGGAATCCTACGGCTATCAGATCGTGAAGGACGTGCCCGCGAGTATGGGGCTCACGGAATCCACGCTCTATCCGTTGCTCAAGCGCCTGGAGAAGGCGGGCTGCATCACCGCGCGCTCCGCCGAGCACAACGGGCGGCTGCGGAGGTACTACCGCATCACGGACGCCGGGCGCGAGCGTATCGCCGAGTTCCTCGCCGAATGGCCATCCGTGCAGGAGATCTACCGTTACGTGGAGGGGGCGCACCATGACGCGCGATGAGTTCTTGAACCGGCTGGGCGAGCTTCTGGCCTGCCTGCCGGCAGATCAGGTAAAGGAAACGCAGGAGTTCTACGCGGAGGCCATCGCCGACCGTATGGAGGACGGCATGACGGAGGCCGAGGCTGTGGCCGCCATGGGCACGCCCGGTGAGGTCGCCGAGGCAACGCTCGACGAACTGCCCGCCGTGCCGCGCGCGATCGCGAGGACCAAGCGCAAGAGCACGGCACTTCTATGGGCGCTCGCCATCGTGGGCTCTCCGGTATGGATTCCGCTGCTGCTCGCGTTCGTCGCCGTTGCCGCTGCAGTCTACATCTGTATTTGGGTTCTTGCGCTCTGCGTGTGGATCGTGGCCGCGGCATTCGGGGGCGCGGGCCTGGTAGGGCTCCTGTTCGCCGTGGACGGCATCATTATCGGGCATGTTCCGTACGTTTTGGCCTCGATGGGAATGGGATTCGCTTCCATCGGTGTGGCGCTCCTCACGGGAGCCGGCGCCTGGACGGCGTCCAAGCAGATCGCGCGCCTCTCTGCCCTTTGGGCGAAGAAAGCCGTTTCGCCCTTCTGGAAAGATCGAGGCAATAAGAGCCGCATGGGCGCCGAAGCGGCGCCGCTCACGGCATAGGAAGGAGTGCAAACATGTCCAGCGTAAAAAGGATTTACCTTGCCGTAGCGGGTGGGCTTGTTGCCACGGGGCTCGTCCTGGCTGCTATCGGATTTGTGGCCTCCGGCTTTAACCTCGCTGTGCTCAACACGCAGATCGACCTGCGCGATGACACCATCATTCTGGGTGGTGTTGAAATAGACGACCCGACAGGGCTTCCACTCATCGAGCAGCTTGCCGAGGTCGGCGAGATCCATATTGGATCTGCAACGACTGGTTCGTCTTCTCCTCGCAAATGATCGAGCTCGTAGCAGCCGTCCCCCCCTTCGGGCGCACCACGACGGGCATGAGCACGCCGCGCTCGGAGCCTTTTTGCGAGACCTTCCGTCACGCTCTTCCTGCGTGGTGAACCGGTCATCGACCGACGAGAGGCTGATGGGAATCTCTCGACTTCGGGCCAATCCCGCTCACCGATCTGGTCTTCCTTCGTGATGCGCACATAAGCGAGCAGACACCGCGCAGTGCTTCAGCGCGGCCGCACTTCCACGTCTATGACGGAGGTGCCCGGCGGCGTCTTGGCAATCCCCTTGTTTGCAGGCGTTAGCGCGTGGGGATCGCCCACTCGGGGGTCGAGGCCGCCGAGGACGGCGGCGAACCTCGCGGTGTCATTCGACATCGCGAGGTTCCCGGACCATGACCACCTGGCCTCGTACCGCGGCATAGCCCCAAGGGTGAGGAGCTTCGGCACGTCGATCAGGGCGCCCGCGCAGCGTCGGCCGGTCCGCCGTTCGGCAGAACGGCGGAAGTCCCTAGCCGCCCAGGTAAGCCTTGCGGACGTTGTCGTCGTGCAGGAGCTCTTGACCGGTGCCGGTCATGGTGATCTTGCCGGTCTCGAGCACGTAACCGCGTGTGGCGATGGAAAGTGCCATCTGCGCGTTCTGCTCGACCAGGAGCACCGTGGTGCCGGCCTTGTGCAGGTCCTCGACAATCTGGAAGATCTGCTCAATCAGAATCGGCGCCAGGCCCATGGAAGGCTCGTCGAGCATGAGCAGCTTGGGGTTGCTCATAAGGGCGCGGCCCATAACGAGCATCTGCTGCTCGCCGCCCGAAAGGGTGCCGGCGACTTGGCGACGGCGCTCCTTCAGGCGCGGGAACTGCTCGTAGACGCGCTCAAGGCCCGGAGCAACCGTGGACTTGGGCTGCGTGTAGGCGCCCATCTCCAGGTTCTCCTCGACCGTCATCTGCAAAAAGGCGCGACGGCCCTCGGGCACCTGGGCCAGGCCCTTACCAACCAGCTTATCGGCGGGCGTATGAGTAATGTCCTCGCCCATAAACTTGATGGAGCCGGTCTTGGAGCGCAGCAGGCCCGAGACGGTCTTGAGCGTTGTGGACTTGCCGGCACCGTTCGCACCGATCAGAGCCACGATCTCGCCCTCGTTGACGTTAAAGGAGATGTCCTTGATGGCGTGGATGGCGCCGTACCAGACGTTGATGTTGTAGACGGAAAGCATCGGCTCTGCCATTTAGTTCTCCCCCTTATCCTGCTTGCCCAGATATGCCTCGATAACGGCGTCGTTGTTCTGGATTTCCTCTGCCGTGCCCTTGGCGATGACCTTACCAAAGTTGAGTACGCAGATACCCTCGCAAATATTCATGACGAGCGACATGTCGTGCTCGATAAGCATGATGGCGATGCCAAAGGTGTCGCGAATCTTAACGATGTTCTCCATGAGCTCCGCGGTCTCGGACGGGTTCATGCCGGCGGCAGGCTCGTCGAGCAGCAGCAGCTTGGGGTTGGTGGCAAGCGCGCGGACGATCTCCAGGCGGCGCTGAGCGCCGTAAGGCAGCGAGCCGGCCTGTTCGTTTGCCAGATGCTCCATATCAAAGATGGAGAGCAGCTCCATGGCACGCTCATGGGCGGCCTTCTCGTGCTTCCAGTACGTCGGCAGGCGCAGCACGCCCTCAAAACCGGAATAGCGCTCCTGGTTGTGCAGACCGACCTTGACGTTGTCCTCCACCGTCATGGTGTTGAACAGGCGGATGTTCTGGAACGTACGGGCAATGCCCATGCGGTTGACCTGGTAGACCGACTTGCCCGAGGTGTCCTCACCGTCGAGCAGGATGGTGCCGTGCGTGGGCTGATACACCTTGGTGAGCAGGTTGAAGACCGTGGTCTTTCCGGCACCGTTGGGGCCGATCAGACCGGCGATCTCGGTCTTGCCGATAGTCAGGCTATAGTCGTCGACTGCCTTAAGGCCACCGAACTCAATGCCCAGGTGGATGCACTCGAGTGCCGGGCGCTGGCCCAGATCGCGATCGGGAACGATGGCGCCAGAAGGATACGGGACCATCTTACCCTTGTTGAACTCAAATTTACTGGGCATCGGCTGCCACCTCCTTCTTGGAAGCAAAGCGGTCCTTAATGCGTGCGAAGAACGCCTTGAGCTGCGGGTTGTTGGTAAAGATCATGACCAGGATCAACACGATGGCGTAGATGAGCATGCGGTAGTCCGAGAACTGACGGAGCAGCTCGGGAAGCACCGTGAGCAACGCCGCCGCGATGACGGAACCGCGCATGTTGCCCAGGCCGCCCAGGACCACGAACACCAGAATGAGGATCGACGTGTTGAAGTCGAACTTGGTGGCGGAGAGCTGCGAGAAGTTACCGCCGAAGAGAGCTCCGGCAGCACCGGCGAGGGCAGCGGAAACCACGAAGGCGATCATGCGGTACTCGGTGACGGAGATGCCTACGGACTCGGCTGCAATCTTGTTATCGCGCACGGCCATGATGGCACGGCCGGTACGGCTGCGAACCAGGTTGAGTACAATCACGAGCGCGACCATAACCAGGATGGCGCCGGCAAGGAAGGTCGAATAGGTCGACACGCCCGATGCGCCCTGGGCACCCTTGATGATGGCGGTGCCGTCCTCAAGCAGGTGCAGGTCGTCGATCGTAGAGTTGCCCGTGATGTTAAAGATCACGTGCAGACCGCGGGAATCGACGCCCACAATGAGGCAGGTGACGATCTCTTTGATGATCTCGCCAAAGGCCAGCGTCACGATAGCCAGGTAATCGCCGCTCAGGCGAAGGACCGGGATGCCGATCAAGAAGCCCAGGATGGCGGCAGCGATAGCGCCGACCACAATGCTGATGATCAGGCGCATCGGATCGGACGGAACGGCGCTCTCCAGCGCGACGGCGGTAACGATGCCCGTATAGGCGCCGACACTCATAAAGCCCGCGTGGCCCAGCGACAAGTCGCCCGCAATACCGACGACGAGGTTGAGCGAGATGGCCATAACGATGTAGGCCGTGATGGGAACCAGCTGACCGGCGATCATGCGCGGGATCATATGGTTGGACTGCATAAAGAACACGATGGCGAATGCCACGATGCACATGGCGTACGTGACAAAGTCGTGACGCGTCTGCTTGTCTTTAAGGAACTTCATAACGCTCACCTACACCTTCTCGGGGACGTACTTGCCCAAGAGGCCGGCAGGCTTGACGAGCAGGACGATAATCAAAACACCAAAGACGATGGAGTTGGCAAGGCTCGTGGAAATGTAAGCCTGAGCCATCGCCTCGATGATGCCGATGAGAATACCGCCGACAAAGGCACCGGGGATGGAGCCGATGCCGCCGAAAACGGCAGCGTCGAAGGCCTTGATGCCAGGCATGGCGCCCGTGGTGGGCTGCAACACCGGCGAGTAGGAGCACAGGAGCACGCCGGCGATGGCGGCAAGGGCAGAGCCGATGGCAAACGTCATCGAGATGGTGCGGTTGACGTTGATGCCCATGAGCTGAGCGGCGGCCTTGTCCTCGGACACGGCGCGCATGGCCTTGCCCATCTTGGTCTTACCTGTAAAGAACATCAGGCCGGCCATGATAACCAGGCAGGCGACGATGGTGACGAGCGAGACGGCGCTTACGTTAAACTTGGCCAAGAACTCCGGCACCTGGAAGGTGACGAGCGAAGTAAAGTTCTTGGGCGTGGCGCCCCACAGGAGCTGCGCGGCGTTCTGCAGGAAGTAGGACACGCCGATGGCCGTGATCAGAACGGCCAGCGGGCCCGCCTGACGCAGCGGCTTGTATGCCAGACCCTCGATGAGAACACCGAGAACCGTGCAGACCACACAAGAGAGAATTACAGATGCCCAGCCCGGGAGGCCGAGATACGACGTGGCGCAGAACGAGACATAGGCACCGACCATGATGACGTCGCCGTGAGCGAAGTTGAGCATCTTGGCGATACCGTAGACCATGGTGTAGCCCAACGCGATGATGGCGTAGACGCTGCCCATGGACAGGCCGTTGACCAGGTATTGGATAAAGACCGTCATGTTCCACATCCCCCTTTCGAATAGGTTTCCAGTTGATGTATGAAACAGGGACGTTACATCGTCCCTAGATACCAAGCAAGCAGGGAAGGCCAAAACCTCCCCTGCTTGGGATCAAAACCGCTCTATGTAAGGCGGCCTATTAGGCCTGTACGTACTTGCCGTCGGTAATGACGTACGCCGTCGGGTCCTTCTGGACCTGACCCTTGTCGTTCCAGGAGAGCTTGCCAGTCAGGCCGTCAACAGTAATCTTGAGCATAGCCTCGGGAAGCTTCTCGGCAACCTCGGTGGGGTCGGCGTCGACGCCCAGGCCGGCCTCCTTAAGAGCCTCGACCACAGCATGCACGCCGTCGTAGGCGTCGGCGGCAAACTGGTCGGGGGTATCGCCGTACTTATCCTTGTAAGCGTTGACGAAGTCGGCATTCTTCTCGTCGTCGGCGGAGAACGGGGTCATGAGCAGCAGACCCTCGGCAAGAGAGGTGTCGAAGCCCTCAACGCCCAGGATGCCGTCCATGCCGTCGCAGCCCATCATCTTGACGTCGTAGCCCATGTCCTTGGCGTTCTTGAGCAGGACGGACGCCGGCGTGTAGTAGATCGGCGCAAAGATCATGGTGGCGCCTGCCTGCTTGGCCTTGGTCAGCTGGTTGGTAAAGCTCGTGGCGGAGTCGTCCTTAAAGGTCTCCTCGTCGACAATCTCAAGCTTAGACTTAGCGGCCTGGGCCTTAAAGGAATCTGCGATGCCCGAAGAATAGGCGTCGCCGGAGTTATAGAACAGCACGAACTTCTCGTTCGCATACTTCTCTGCCAGGAACTTGGCAGCGTTGACACCTTGGTTGGGGTCGGTAAAGCAAACCTGGAAGACGCAATCCTTGCCCTTGGTAACGTCCTCGGAGGACGCGGACGGGGTGATCATGAACGTCTCGGGGTCGTTGCCGCACTCGGCGGCAACGGCGACCGACGCACCCGTGGTGGTCGGACCGACGAGGGCCTGCATGCCCCAGTCGAGCAGGGTGTTGAAGGCGTTGACGGCCTTCTCGCCGTCCGCCTGGTCGTCCTCGGCCTTGCTGACAAGCGGCAGCTCCTTAGTCGAGAAATCCTTGCAGCCAAGCTCGACAGCCTGTGTAACGGACTTGCCGTAGGACGCGTTGGCGCCGGTCAGCGGGCCGATGGTGCCGATCTTAAACGAAGCGTCGCCCGACGCGGAACCGCTGTCGCCGCCGTTGGAGGAGCAGCCAGCTAGAATGGACATCGCCCCCAGACCTGCTGCGCTCGCGATAACGCTCCTGCGATTCATAACAGGGTTCAATGACTTACCGGTGAGGCTCGACATGCGGCTCTCCTCTCAAATCTCGTCGGGTTTCGGTTACCCGACAGGCCATCCTTCGCCGTGTTCGGCGTTCGCAAAATACTAGACGCTTTAGTTAAGGAAAGCGGCGATTATTTCAACTTTTCTTTGGATTTGTTCGTTTATCCATAATTCTGCGTATTTCTATTACTTTATGCAGTAATGCCACTTTATTGTGTGAAAGTAATGTTTCCGTTCTGTTACAGGCGTCCCTGCCCTGAATAAAACGGCCTCACCGGTCGCGCTTTATGCGCACTTAGGCGGCGATGTACTTGCCGTCCTGAATCACATAGGCTGTGGCGGGCTTTTCGACCTGGCCCTTGTCGTTCCACGTCAGCTCGCCCGTCAGGCCCTCGATCTTGATCTTGCGCATGGCGTGGGCAAGGTCGTCGGCAATATCGGCACCGTCAGCCGTAATGTCGATGCCCGCTTTATCGATAGCCTCGGCAATCGCATGGACGCAGTCATAGGCATCGGCGGCAAACTGATTGGGCGTCTCGTCGTAGGCGTCCTTATAGGCCTTGACGAAGTCGGCGTTCTTCTCATCGTCAGCAGAGAACGGGGTCATGAGCAGCACGCCCTCGGCAAGAGAGGTATCGAAGCCCTCAACGGAGAGCAGGCCGTCCATGCCGTCGGTGCCCATAAGCGTCATGTCGTATCCCATGTCCTTGGCGTTCTTGAGCAAAACGGACGCCGGCGTGTAATAGATCGGAGCAAAGATAAGCGTGGCGCCGGCCTCCTTGGCCTTGGTGAGCTGGTTGGTAAAGCTCGTGGAGGAGTCGTCCTTAAAGGTCTCGGTATCGACGACATCAAGTTTGGACTCCTTGGCCTGCTCGGCAAAGGCATCGGCAACACCCGAGCTGTACGTATCGCCGGAGTTGTAGAACAGGGCGATCTTGGCGTCTGCATACTTCTCGGCCAAGAACTTCGCGGCGCTGGCACCCATGGTGGGATCGGTGAAGCAAACCTGAAAGACCGTTGTCTTATCCTTGGTCACGTCGAGCGACGAGGCCGAAGGCGTGACCATGAGCATATCGTCGGCAATCTCGCCCGAGACGGCGACGGCAGCACCGGTGGTGACGGGGCCGACGAGCGCCTGCATGCCCCAGTCGCACAACGTATTGAAGGCGTTGATGGCCTTCTCGCCGTCGGCGACATCGTCCTCGGACTTAAGCGAGAGTTTGAGGTCCTTGGTCGAGAAATCCTTGGCGGCAAGCTTGGCACCCTTCTCGGCCGAAACGCCATAGGTTGCCGCGGCGCCGGTCAGAGGGCCGATGACACCGATCTTGAAGGTCTTGCCGTCATCGGCGGAGCCGCCGTCCGAGCCACCCGACGAACAACCAGCGAGTGCCGCGGTGCTGCCGAGCGCCGCGGCGCCGGCGAGAAAGTTCCTTCGGCTGAGCGTGCTGTTGATGTTGAACATGGTGTCCCCCTTTTTCGCTGGCCGCAGTGCGGTCGTCTTGCGGTACGGGGCAAACCTTATGGCGCAAACGTTGACAGTTTGTTACGGAGTTCCGTTTGTAGCGAGCATGTTTCCAATGTTTCCGCAGCGTTTCGGGGGTGCCGTTTTGTGCGACTCCTGTTGCCTGGCGAGCACGCGCCCTCGGTTCACGCTAGAATGCACTCAACCTTTAAGCGGTTAATCCATCCATAAGATGCACGAAGGAGCTATCTATGAGCGAATCCCTGCGCACCGTGAACGTCGGTCTGATCGGTCTGGGAACCGTCGGCGGCGGCGTGGCCCGTCTGATCAAGAGCCACCACGATGAGTACCTGGCAGCCTACGGCATCGACCTTAAGCTGACCCGCGCCTGCGCGCTTGCCTGGGAGCAGGCCGAGGCAGCCGGTATTGAGCACGAGGCCTTTACGAGTGACTGGCATGACGTCGTCACCGACCCCGCCGTCGACATCGTCGTCGAGCTGATTGGCGGCGAGCACCCCGCGACCGAGATCTTCACCACCGCCTTTGAGCACGGCAAGCACGTCGTCTCTGCCAACAAGGCCCTGCTGGGCCGCCATGTCGAGACGCTCGCCGAGAAGGCGCGCGCGTGCGGCGTGCAGATTAAGTGCGAGGCCAGCTGCGGCGGCGGCATCCCCATCGTGAGCACGCTCGAGCACGACCTGGTGGGCAACAAGATCCTGACCATCGCCGGCATTCTCAACGGTACCACCAACTATATCCTGTCGCGCATGGACGCCGAGGGCGCCGATTACGCCGACGTACTTGCCGACGCACAGGCCAAGGGCTATGCCGAGGCCGACCCGTCCGCCGACGTCGACGGCTTCGATGCCGCCAGCAAGACGGCCATCCTCGCCTCCATCGGCTTTGGCACCCGCGTTACCACCGATGATGTGTACCAGCAGGGTATCCGCACCATCGGCGCCGAGGACATCGCCCAGGCCCGCGAGCTCGGCTACACCATCAAGCTGCTCGGCATCGCCCGCAACACCGACGCTGGCGTCGACGTTCGCGTGCATCCCACGCTGATCCCCGCAGACCATATGCTTGCCAAGGTCAACGGCGCCATGAACGCCGTCTACGTGGTAGGCGACGCCGTGGGCGAGACCATGTTCTACGGCGCGGGCGCAGGCTCCTTCCCCACCGCGAGCGCCGTCGTGGGCGATATCCTGTCGCTCTCCGAGCAGATCAGCCGCGGCGTGGCTCCGCTGCCCGAGATTGAGCCCTATGGCCACAACCTCACCTTTAAGCCCATGGACGAGCTCCAGACCAAGTACTATGTGCGCCTGAAGGTCGCCGACCGCGTGGGCGCCCTGTCCGAGACAGTCGACATCTTTGCCAAGCACAACATCTCGATCTCGCTCATCAACCAGGTCGAGGACGGCAAGTCGGGCGTCAGTGATGCCTGCTCGGTCATCTTCCTGACGCACCGCGCGCTCGAGAAGGACGTCCAAGCCGCCGCCGCCGAGCTTGCCGGCGTCGACTGCGTGGCCGAGGTCGCCAACGTCCTGCGCATCGAGGACGTCGAGGCCTGGACCGAAGGCGTTATGGCGAACTAGCCCAACGCTCGCCTAGCAATACGCGCCTTGAGGGCTCCCGTCCGATGTGGGACGGGAGCCCTTTTGTCACCTGCCCTAAGCATAACGGCAGAGCATATTTGCGCGAGCCGCTCATCGGTAACGCGGGCTACCGTTCACCGATATGCAAACGCGGCCGATTCCGACTACCGCTACGCTGTGCTGCGAATGTCCGCCCGCGATGAGAGGAAGCACCATGTTGCTCGAGGGCAAGAAAGCAATCATCACCGGAGGCACACGCGGTATCGGCTATGCCATCGCCTGCCGTTTTATCGAGGAAGGCGCTGCCGTCACCGTCTTTGGCTCGCGCCAAGAGACTGCCGACACGGCCGTTGAGAAGCTGACAGCCGCCTATCCCGACGCCAAGGTCTGGGGTCGCTCCTGCGATCTCACCTCGCTCGAGGCCGTGACTGAGGCCTTTACGCAGACTGCAGCCGACATGGGCGGCTTGGACACGGTCGTCAACAATGCCGGTATCTCCCAGCGTTCACCCCTCTTGGACTACACGGCCGAGGAGTTCGCAAAGGTCATGGACCTTAACGTCGTCGCCGTCTTTAATGGCCACCAGGCTGCCGCCAAGATCATGACCGAGGCCGGCCACGGCGGCACCATCACTACCACAAGCTCGATGGTCGCCAAGTACGGCCAGCCCTCCGGCGTCGGTTACCCCACGTCCAAGTTTGCCGTCAACGGTATGGTCCAGTCGCTCTCGCGCGAGCTCGCTCCCATGGGCATCCGCGTCAACGCCGTCGCCCCCGGCGTGACTAAGACCGACATGGTCGCCAACCTGCCCGAAGAGGTCATCAAGCCCATCATCGCCACCATTCCGCTGGGTCGCATGGGCGAGCCCGAGGATGTCGCCAACGCCTTTGTTTTCCTGGCGAGCGACATGTCCTCCTATGTCACGGGCGCCGTGCTCCCCGTCGACGGAGCCGCCCGCTCCTAAGGAGCCACAAGCTTTGGCTTCAAGCTTCAACATAGCTCAACCAAAAAGGCGCGCCGTCTGAATCAACTGCAGACAGCGCGCCTTCTCCTGTTATGAAAGGGAAACTATGTCCCAGTATTTCGGATCAGAACGGGGCACGGTTTCCCCCAGGACCTCCTTGCGGAAACTGCATCCCACTCTGAGCGCCCATTCCGGGACACAGCTTCCCAACGGCCCCCGTTTCGGAAACCACATCCCGTTCCGAGCCTTCAAAGCGGGACGCGGCTTCCCCGAGAAAGTATCGACTACTTACCGTCGTCGTCTTCGGCTTCTTCGCGCGCATAGAGCTCCAGCATGCGGCGGCGGTATTCGCGCACAGCGAGCTTGGCGCGCTCCAGGCGGCGGCGCTCACGCGGAGTCAGCTCGGACGGGTCGACCTCGTCTCCATAGGTCTTATCGGCAAGCAGGTGTGCCGCGTCCACGATGCGGGCATCGATGTGGCCGCTCGCCGCCTCGGCGGAAAGACGCTCGGCAATCGTATCGAGCGTAGGCAGGCCCTCGAATACGCGACCATGGCCATGCGAGGTCAGCAGCTCGTGCTCGCGCGCGAGCAAGCTCGCTAGGTCGTGGTGGGCGCGCAAGATGTCGAGCGCATCGGATGGATGCTCGGCAACCTCTGCCACGGCGGCGACCGGTGCGGCATCCACCACGCGGTAGAAGAGCTGCGCGAGCAATGGCATCAAGAACACCGTGATGGCACCGGCGGCAACCATGACCGACGCAATATCTTGCGACAGTGCGCCCGCGTTGACGGCAACGCTCGTAACGGCAACGATGATCGGCAGCGCCGTGGTGCAGTACAGGGCCACGGTAATGCGACCATACGCCGACACATCGCGCGTCGCAGGACAAATGCTCATGGAAATAAGAATGGGCACGGCACGAATAATCAACAACGCCACGATAAAGCCCACGAGCAGACCCGGGCGCGACGCCACGGCCGTCAGATCGATCTTTGCGCCCGATACGGTAAAGAACACCGGAATCAAAAAACCGTAGGCCAGACCGTCGAGCTTGGTCTCGAGCGTATGGTTGCCCTCGGGGATGATATAGCGCAGGACAAAGCCGGCGGCAAAAGAACCCAACACGATGTCGAGATCAAAGACAGCCGAGAATGCCACGAGCGTGACCAGGATGAGCACCGTCAGGCGCACGAAGGTCTGCGACGTGGTATCGGCGCGCTCCTCAACAAATGCAAAGAAGCGGCTGCCGACGCGCTTGGAGCGGCTCGGGACCACGGCCAGCAACACGCAAACCACCGCAAACAAGCCAAGGATAACGAGCGTTTGGATGCCAGTGCGGGCAGACAACAGCACCGACATGGCGAGCACGGGACCGAGCTCGCCCCAAGTGCCATACGCGAGAATCGAGTCGCCCACGCGCGTGCCGGTGAGCGAGCGCTCACGCATGATGGGCACAAGCGTACCGAGCGCCGTCGAAGTGAGGGCAAGCGTCACGGCGATACCGTCGAAATGACTGACTGAGAACCACGGGGTAAAGCGCACGGCAAGCCAGGCGATACAAAATGTGACGACCCACGTCGCCAAGCCGTAGCGCCCCTCGACGCCCGTGATGCTCTTGGGGTCGATCTCAAAGCCGGCAAGCAGGAACAAAAAGGCCAGGCCCAGCTCGGACACAAGCGAGACCTCAGCATCCACATGGATGACGCCGAGCATATGGGGTCCCAGTACCGCGCCGAGCACGAGCAAAAAGACCGTCTCGGGAACGGGTTTTCCGGGAATCGCCGAGGCGATAAAAGGACTCGCAAAGGCCACGAGTGCGATGATGGCGAGCGAAACGAATGCCATGTGATGCCTTTCTCTTGTTTGCGCTTCACTGTAGCACCCTCGCCGTCCTCAACGCGCCGCGAGCTGTCGTATCATAGTGAGGTTTACAAACATGTGGCTCAAGGCGACCGCAGGGCAGACCCCGCAAACCGACCGCTGCCGCATACCGTACCGTACGCCCAACCGATCAGGAAGGCAGGAACCAATGGTCTCTCGTATCTACGTGGAGAAGAAACCCGGGTTCGACGTCGAGGCTCAGCAGCTCAAGGGCGAGCTGACCGAAATTCTCGGCATCAAGGGCATCGAGGCCCTGAGGATTATCAACCGCTACGACGTCGAGGGCATCGACAAGGAGCTTTTCCGGTCCTGCGTGCCGACCGTCTTTAGCGAGCCCCAGGTCGATGTGACCTACGACGAGCTCCCCGCAAGCGATGGCGCCGTCTTTGCCGTCGAATTCCTGCCTGGCCAGTTTGACCAGCGCGCCGACTCCGCCAGCGAGTGCGTGCAGCTCATCAGCCAGGGCGAGCGCCCCGCCGTGCGCTCCGCCAAGGTCTATATGATCTCGGGCGCTCTGGACGAGGCCGCCATTGATGCCATCAAGCACTACGTGGTGAACCCCGTCGAGGCGCGCATCGCCTCGCTCGACCTGCCCGAGACGCTGTACATGGAGACCCCCGAGCCCCAGCCCGTCGAGGTGCTCGACGGTTTCCGCGAGCTCGACGAAGCCGGCCTTGCCGCCTTTATTTCCGAGCGCGGCCTTGCCATGGACGAGGCGGACATCGCCTTCTGCCAGCAGTACTTCCGCGATGAGGATCGCGACCCCACCATCACCGAGATCCGCGTGATCGACACCTACTGGTCCGATCACTGCCGCCACACCACCTTCGGCACCGTCCTGGACGACGTGACGATCGACGACGCCGTGGTGCAGCAGGCCTTCGACCGCTACATGGAGATGCGCCACGAACTCGGTCGCGACACCAAGCCCGTCTGCCTCATGGACATGGGCACCATCGGCGCCAAGTACCTCAAGAAGACCGGCGTCATGACCGATGTCGACGAGTCCGAGGAGATCAACGCCTGCACCGTCAAGGTGAAGGTCGATGTCGACGGCGAGGACCAGGACTGGCTGTTCCTCTTTAAGAACGAGACCCACAACCACCCGACCGAGATCGAGCCCTTCGGCGGTGCCGCCACCTGCGTGGGCGGTGCCATCCGCGACCCGCTGTCGGGCCGCAGCTACGTGTACCAGGCCATGCGTGTCACCGGCGCCGGCGACCCCACCGTCCCCGTGTCCGAGACGCTCGAGGGCAAGCTGCCGCAGCGTAAGCTCGTGACCACTGCTGCCGCCGGCTACTCCAGCTACGGCAACCAGATCGGCCTTGCCACCGGTCAGGTCAACGAACTCTATCACCCCGGCTACGTCGCCAAGCGCATGGAGGTCGGCGCCGTCGTGGGCGCTACCCCGGCAAACCACGTGCGTCGCGAGTGCCCCGCCCCCACCGACAAGATCATCCTGTTGGGCGGCCGCACCGGCCGTGACGGCATCGGCGGTGCCACCGGCTCCTCCAAGACCCAGAACACCGAGTCCATCGAGACATCGGGCGCCGAGGTCCAGAAGGGCAACGCCCCGGTCGAGCGCAAGCTGCAGCGCCTGTTCCGCCGCGGCGATGCCTGCCGTCTGATCAAGCGCTGCAACGACTTTGGCGCCGGCGGTGTCTCGGTCGCCGTAGGCGAGCTTGCCGACGGCCTGTATGTCGACCTTGATACCGTGACCAAGAAGTACGACGGTCTTGACGGCACCGAGCTCGCCATCTCTGAATCCCAGGAACGCATGGCCTGCGCCGTCGCCGACGGTGACGTCGAGGAGTTCATGGGCTACGCCGCCGAGGAGAACCTCGAGGCGACCGTTATCGCCGAGGTTACCGCCGAGCCGCGCATGCGCATGGCCTGGAACGGCGTCGCCATCGTCGATCTGTCCCGCGAGTTCCTCAACTCCAACGGTGCGCCCAAGCACCAGGTCGCCCACGTCTGCGCCCGCAGTGTGTGGCAGCCCAGCTGGGCCGGTACCACGCTCGCCGAGCGCATGACCTCGCTCGTCACCGACCTCAACGTCGCTTCCAACAAGGGCCTTTCCGAGCGCTTCGACTCCACCATCGGCGCCGCGACCGTGCTCATGCCCTTTGGCGGCAAGACGCAGCTCACCCCAAGCTCGGCCATGGTCGCCAAGTTCCCCGTGGACGGCGAGACCACCACGGCGAGCGCCATGGCATGGGGCTTCAACCCCTATCTGATGGAGGCCGACCAGTTTGCGGGCGCCTACCTGTCCGTGGTCGAGTCCATCGCCAAGCTCGTTGCCGCCGGCTTTGAGCACAAGCGCACCTACCTCTCCTTCCAGGAGTACTTCGAGCGCCTGCGCACCGAGGCCGAGCGCTGGGGCAAGCCCATGGCTGCCGTCCTGGGTGCCCTTATGGCCCAGGTCGACCTGGGTGCCGGCGCCATCGGCGGCAAGGACTCCATGAGCGGTTCGTTTGAGGACGAGGCCGGCGAGCTCAACGTTCCGCCGACCCTGATCAGCTTCGCCGTCGCCGTGGGCAAGGCCGCCCGCGCCGTCTCGCCCGAGTTCAAGGGCCTCACGCACCGCGTCGTCCGCATCGCCCCCGCCACCTATGGCGAGGACTACCGCCCCGATGCTCAGCAGCTGCTCGCCGCGTTTGACGCCGTCGAGGCGCTCACTGCTACCGGCAACGCCCTGGCCATCTCCACGCCCGGCTACGGCTGCGGCGCCGAGAGCCTCTTTAAGATGTGCGTCGGTAACCAGATCGGTATCGAGCTTGCCGAGGATGTAGACGTGGAGAGCCTCTTCACCCCGCTCTACGGCAGCTTTATTGTCGAGCTCGCCGAGGATGCCGAGCTGCCCGAGGTCGCCGACGGCGTTGTCGTCGAGCCCCTGGGCACCACCGTCGAGGGCTATGTCATCGACACCGGTTCCGAAGTCATCGAGCTCTCCGAGCTCCAGGAGGCCTGGGAGAGCGGCATCGAGGGCGTCTTCACCTACCGCAGCGCCGGCGAGACCCCCGAGGTCGAGACCATCGACTTCCGCGCCAAGGATATCCACGTGTACGGCGGCGCCAAGATCGCCCGCCCGCGCGTGATCATCCCCGTGTTCCCCGGCAACAACTGCGAGTACGACAGCGCCCGCGCCTTCCGTGCCGCCGGTGCCGAGGCCGACACCTTCGTGATCAACAACCTCACGCCCGAGGCCGTCGCCGAGAGCACCCACGAGCTTGCCCGCCGCATCCGTGCAAGCCAGATCGTTATGATCCCCGGCGGCTTCTCGGGCGGCGACGAGCCCGACGGCTCTGCCAAGTTCATCACGGCGTTCTTCCGCGCTCCCGAGGTCACCGAGGCAGTCCGCGACCTGCTCAAGGCCCGCGATGGCCTGATGCTGGGCATCTGCAACGGCTTCCAGGCCCTGATCAAGCTCGGCCTGGTGCCCTACGGCGACATCGTCGACGCCACGCCCGATGCGCCCACGTTGACGTTCAACACCATCGGTCGCCACCAGAGCCGTCTGGTGCGCACCCGCATCTCGTCCAACTTGTCCCCGTGGCTGTCGCAGTGCAGCCTGGACGACCCCTACACCGTCGCCATCAGCCACGGCGAGGGCCGCTTTGTCGCCAATGACGAAGTGCTCGCCCAGCTGATCGCCAACGGCCAGGTCGCCACGCAGTACGTGGGCGAGAACGGCAAGCCCAGCATGGATCTCTCCGTCAACCCCAACGGCTCCGCACTCGCCATCGAGGGCATCACGAGCCCCGACGGCCGCGTCCTGGGCAAGATGGGCCATGCCGAGCGTCGCGGCGACAACCTGTACCGCAACGTGCCCGAGCATGTCCCCGGCGATAAGTTCATGCCGATCTTTGAGAGCGGCGTGGCCTACTTCGCTTAAACCTTTCCCATCGGGTACAATCCCTTCGGGTAACAACACCCGCCACCGACACATCCGGTGGCGGGTTCTTTTTTGCTTCGCGCATGCAGGAAGGACATCATGGAAAGCCGCAAGCCGTATCTCGCCACCCTGCCCGGACTCATCCTGGGCTGTCTTGTTTGCTGTGCACTCTGGGGATCGGCCTTTCCCTGCATCAAGATCGGCTACGCACTCTTTGGTATCCCGGCGCACGATAGTGCCTCGCAGCTGCTCTTTGCGGGCTTGCGCTTCACGCTTGCCGGCGCCCTGGTTATCGTTGGGATGAGTGCGGCCCAACGCCGCCCCCTCATTCCGCAGGCTCGCGACATCAAGCCCATCTTTGTCTTGTCGCTCTTCCAGACTATCGGGCAGTACTTCTTTTTCTATCTGGGCCTCTCGCGCGCCAGCGCCATGTCGAGCTCCATCATCGAGGCCAGCGCCAACTTCCTCGCAATCCTCTTTGCCGCCCTGGCATTTCACACCGAGAAGCTCAATACGGCCAAGGTGCTTGGCTGTGCGCTGGGCTTTGCCGGCGTCGCGCTCGTCAACCTCTCGGGCGCAGATGGCACCTTTGGCTTCAGGCTCGATGGCGAGGGCTTTATCCTAGCCTCCACTGTCGCGGGTGCTCTTTCGACCTGCCTGATCGGCATCTTCTCGCGCAAGCACGACGGCGTCTTGCTTGCCGGGTGGCAGTTCTTGGTCGGCGGCCTGGTCCTCACCGCCATCGGCTTTTTGATGGGTGGCGCGCTCTCCCCCACGGCGATTGTCCCCGCCATCGTGCTCATCATCTACATGGCGCTTATCTCCGCGGTCGCCTACTCGCTGTGGTCGCGCCTGCTTGCTGTCAACCCCGTCAGCCGCGTCTCGGTCTTTGGGTTTATGAACCCGGTCTTTGGCGTACTGCTGAGCGCACTGCTGCTTGGCGAGGGCGCCGGCACGAGCCCCGTTACCGTCATCGTTGCCCTGCTCTTGGTCTGCAGCGGCATCATCATCGTCAACAAACCCAAAAAAGCCTAGAGAGCTCACCTTTTTAGGGAGAGCCTTCACACATTTTAGCTTAATGGAATGCACTGGTTCTCGTTGATTTCGCACCGAGTCGCGGCGGCAGACGCCCGTCTTGCCGCACCGCGCCTGGGCATTATGACCGGTGGCCCCCACAAACGCAAAAGGGGCGCACGACCATCGCAACGGTCGTGTGCCCCTTTTCCTAGCGTATCTGAACGCCGGCTTTCTTCTTCTCGCGCTTTACGCGGTAGAGCTCCGCGTCGGCAGCACGAAGCAAGTCTTGCCAGGTATCGACGCCATCACCAACCCGTGCGTAGCCGATGGACATCCGCAACAGATACGAAACCTCGGCGCGCGCGAGCTCATCGTTGATTGTCGCGCACAGATGCATGATATCCTGTTCCGCCACTGCCTTTTGGAGCACCACGAACTCATCGCCACCATAACGTGCGATAAAGCCGCCAGACGCCGAGCAGACTTCTTTGAGCGCAGCGGATATGACCTGAAGAGCGTGGTCGCCCTCCACATGCCCATAGCGATCGTTAATCTGCTTAAAGCCGTCGGCGTCCATCATAAGCAGATATACATCTTCGGCCTGATCCACATTTGAGAAGAGCGACAGCATATAGGTCTCAAAACGGTTGCGATTGTTAAGTCCAGTCAACGGGTCGGTCGAGATGAGCTGCTCCTGGTAGATGATGTAGAGCAGCAACATGCTAATCATTATGCCGACACAAAGGCCGGGCACCGAGTATACGACCTGAAAGGTACCGCCCACCAGGGCCGGAATGGCGAAAAATGCCAAGGTTCGATAGATGGCCTTCGTCTGCAGGCTCTCGACCCTGTGAGATTGCACAAATGCATGCAGGGACGTATGTATAACGTAACAGTAGCTGACGATGGGCTGGATCATATAGGCAAAGCCGCGACGATACACGCCCTGCGAATCGATATAGAACAGGGCGTGCGTCCAGTAACTGGTAAACGCCAGCACGACCACCAGAGCCGTAGGCAACGCTACAAGCACCACCCTATAGCGCGAGGTCAAAAGGCGAGAACCCTGCACCGTCTCGGAATAGATAAACCAAATGAGACACGCGATAGCAAAGAGCGAAAACGAAACCGCGTTGGAAATCCAGTTGGCAGCAATGCCCAACGTGCCGTCCACACCGTCCGAAAGCGTCCAGATCATATCGAATAATATGTACGCGGCAGAGGTGTAGCCAAGCATGCTAAACAATAGCTGCTGGGTGCTCGAGAACAAGGAGCGACGACTTCGCACGGCAAGCCCGATAAGAACAATCATGCATAGCACGAATATCTCAATCTTGAGTGCCTTAACCACTAGCGCCATCCCTTCAATACCCAAGTGGTCAGAATCGCCCAATTCGAATCAGGGCAATAAACACCCCTTTACTCCGCAGGGGTAAAGGGGATAATAGCAGAGCGCCCGAACATCACTGCAAAACAGTTTCTGTTCGGGCGCCCATACGGCGCGAATTGCACACGCCGGCATCATTGATGGGTATCGATTGCTACTCGCCATCGATGTCAGTCGCGACGGCCTCCTCTATGGCCTCGACACCGACAGGCGACAGATCCTCCTTGCCTTGGCAGAACTTCTTGTCGACCCAGCCAGTCAGAATCGGAGCCATGATCGCCGTGATGATAACGGCGGTGGCGATCTGCGCATACGCGGTGGGCGCAAGCTCGGCATAGCGCGGCGCGACCTCAGCAAGAGCAACCGGCGTGGTCATAGCCGTGCCGGCGATGGTGGAGCAAGCAACGGCGGCCTTGCCGTTGCCGCCGCACAAGCGCTCGAAGGCAAAGGTGATGGGGCCAACGATAAAGAGGGTGATGAGGCCCAGAAGGATGCCCGAGATGCCGCCGGTGATGAAGCTCGAAAGACTCATGGACGCACCGAGCTGAAATCCGATGACGGCAATCGCGGGATTGGCACCGGGAACCAGCAGGTTCTTGATAAACGGGAACAGGTTGCCCAGAACCATGCCAATAACGAGTGGCAAGATGGAGCCGATAATGGTGCCAATGGGAATGTTGGCGAGGCCGGAAACACCGAGGATGATCATCGTGACGGCGGGGCCAGCCGTAAAGAACAGGATACCGACGGCGCCCTGCTCGGACTCATCGCCGAACTCGCCCATGACGCCCGTATAGAGCGCCATGTTGCAAAACGTGATGCCGCCGATGATAGACACGGAGCTCAGACCCAGGAAGTTGTCGTTAAAGAAATATGCCACGCCCAGGCCGAGAGCCGCTGCGACGACCAGCTTGGGGATCAGCACGACGATACCGGTCTTGATGGCACCCGGCGTGGACTTAAAGCTGATGCCGGCGCCCACAAACAGCAGGATCGCGGCGACGATGGTATTGGAGCCACCGCGGCAGGCAGCCGTAAAGAAGCCGCCGATCTCAAAAACCTGCGGGCAGAAGGTGTTGAGCAAAAGACCGACGATCATCGGATAGATCATGATGTCGCCCGGGATGCGCGGGACCTTGAATTTCTTTTGCTCGCTGGCGGTCGCTTCCTGTGCCATGAAACCCCCATTTCCGCTGACGGGATACAAAAGCCCACGTCACGCTTTGCTACAGTAAAGTTTGACCATGGTACCAGAAGAAATAGACCAGCTCGGTGAAAAATCCGACGAGTTGGGATGGAACGAGATTCGGCGCCCGCGACGCCACCCCTATATAAGGCTCAAGACAATATAGAGTACGATGCCCGAGACGCAGCACCACAGCATCGATTTTGTCTTGACCGCCACGACCACGACGCCGGCGGCCGCAATCCAGGGAACCAAGGCAGGCCAGAGTCCCGCGTCGAACGCGCCGGGGCTCACCAAGTCGTTGGCGACCAGCGCGGCAAAGGCGGCGGGCGGGATATAGCCCAGGGCCTCGGTAATGCGGGGCGACAGGGTCCGCCCGCGCAAGGCGAACGCCGGCGCGATGCGAAAGAACGCGATAGCAGCCCACGACGACAGCCACAGAACCAAGAACTCGTTAACGGGCATCGCGGGCACCTCTTCCGTCAAATACAGCATCGCACGCCAACGCAATGGCAATGCCGGCCACGACGCTTGCCGGCACGGCAATATTCGTGAGGCCCAAGAACTTGCATACGGCGACGGACACCGCGCCCGAAACCGCCGCGACAACGTTGCCGCGCGACAGCCGCTGCGAAAAGAGCAGGCAGATAAAGAGCGAGGTGCAGACAAAGGCTGCAATGGCGGTGGGAACATCGACAACGGCGCCGACGATGGCGCCCATCGTACACGAAACGCCCCATGTTGCGATGAGAATCACGTTGAGCACGAAGGACTCGCGCGGGCCCCAATCCTCCCCTTCAACCAACTTGGCAAGCGAGATGCCATATGCCTCCTCGGTAAGTGTCGCGGCAACAGCCAGCGTCTGACGCTTCGAGGCACCCGTCAGATGCGGCGCGATCGATGCCGAGTAAAGCGCAAAGCGCGAGGAGATGGCAGCAACGCTCGCGACGATCGATGCTGCAGGCACGCCCGCCAGCCAAAGATTGCAGATCATAAACTGGCCGCTGCCCGTCACAAACGTGCTGCTCAGAGCAAAGACCATCCAGGGCTCCATTCCCGTCTGCCCCATGATCATTCCGCACGGCGCGCCTATTGCAATATAGGTAAGCATCACTGGCCAGACGATTTTAAAGATCCTAAGGACCATGCCACTCCCATTCTGGTAAGTCGTCTGCAGCGCGCCTTGCAACGCAGCAGAAATATCAACCGGTGGCAATAAAGTTCACCTACAATTGCCACCGGATCGAAAGACACAACTTTTTAGGAAGTCATTATGACAGCTATCGATCGAGACCGGGCGCGCGCGGCCTTCAAAAGCTACACCGATGCCTACGACGCCACTAACCCACGCATCGCGCTCAAATTCGAGCATACGTACCACGTGGCCGAGGCATGCGATGCCGTAGCACGCGAGCAGGGCTGGTCGTCAGAAGATATTGACCTGGCATGGCTTTGCGGCCTGCTACACGATATGGGCCGCTTTGAGCAGTTGCGGCGCTGGGACACCTTTAAGGACGCCGAGAGCATGAGCCATGCAGCGCTGGGCATCGAGGTCCTCTTTGGCGAGAATCCCGCCGATGCACCCGCCGTAACGAGCATCCGCGACTTTATCGATGACCCGGCAGAAGATGAGCTCATCCGAGCGAGCATTGCCTATCACAGCGATTTTCGTCTACCCGCGCAGCTCGACGAGCGTACGCGGAGCTTCTGCGATATCGTGCGCGATGGTGACAAGATCGACATTATGCGCACCATCGCCGACAGCACCGTCGAGACCATCCTCAAGGTGGATGAGGACGCATTTCTCGCCAGCCACTTCTCGGCACCGGCGCTTACCGCCTTTGACGAGCACCGCTGCGTCGCACGCGATGAGCGCGATGAGCCCGCAGACTACCTGGTGGGACTCATCTGCTTTATGTTTGAGCTCGTCTATCCAGCGAGCCGCGCGCTGGCGCGCGAACAGGGCGATATCCACCGCCTGCTCGATGCGCCCTTTGGCATTACGCGGCCCTTTACCAACCCCGCCACGCAGGCAACCTGGAGCCGCCTAAAGGACGAGATGCGCGACTGGCTGACGCGCGCTTAGCGCTCAAGCTGAGCCAGCAGCTCCTCAACGATCTCAACGGCATCGCCGACGACCTTATACTGGGCAGCACCGAAGATGGGGGCATCCGGGTCCTCATTGATGGCGACAATGCACTCCGCCCCACCGATGCCGGCGAGATGCTGGATAGCGCCCGAGACACCGATGCTCACGAGGAGCTTGGGCGAGACCGATACACCCGTCTGGCCAATTTGGTGGCGATACTCCAACCAGCCTGCCTCCACAATGGGACGCGTGCAACCAAGCTCGGCACCCAGGGCATCGGCGAGCTTTCGCATCAGGGGCAGATTCTTCTTGGAGCCGATGCCGCGGCCCACCACGACCAGACGCTCGGCATCGGCAATTGAGGCCTGCTGTCCCCACTCCTCGGCGGGAATCGAGATCTCGACGCGGGCCTTAACGTCATCCGCAAGCACTACCTGGGTAATCGTGCCGGAGCGGCTATAGTCAAACTCGGGCGCCTTAAAGATGCCGGGGCGCACCGTTGCCATCTGAGGACGGTGGTTGGGGCAGATAATGGTGGCCATCAGGTTGCCGCCAAACGCCGGGCGTGTCTGCTGCAGCAGACCCGTCTCCGTATCCATAGAAAGCACCGTGCAATCGGCCGTAAGGCCCGTCTGCAAGCGCACGGCCACACCGGGCGCCAGCTCGCGACCAAAGGCGGTCGCGCCGTACAGGATGGCCTCGGGCTTGCGCTCGGCTACCAAATCGCAGATCAAGCGAGCGTAGACCTCCGCGTCGTTCTGACGCAGGCGCTCGTCGCGACAGGCCAGGACTTCGTCGGCGCCCGCGCAAACCAGGTGTTCGAGGTCCTCGAGCGAGCCCTCGGAACCTATGCCGATCAGCGCCACCAGGCGACAGCCGCGTGCATCGGCAAGCTCGCGCCCCTTGCCCATGAGCTCGAAGGCCACGGATGCCACGGCATCGTGCTTGTCAGTTTGCACGAAGACCCAAATGTCTCGATATGCGTCAAGGTCTACCGCGCCGGCGGCCTCGTCGCGCTCAATCGAGATGGCGTTGACGGGGCAGGCGTCGACGCACCCACCGCACAGGATACAGCCGTCGGTTACGCGGGCACAGCGATTGGGGCGCTCACCCTCCACCACAATGCCGCCCGAGGCGCAGGCGCGAACGCAGCGACCGCAGCCGATACAGGCTTCGCTATCGATAATCAGCCCGCTCATCTATGCCATCCCCTCAATAATCTTGGCAAGTTTTACCGCCTGCTCGGACGCCGTTCCCTCAACGGCCTCGCACGTTTGGTCACGGTCGGGCACAAACGAGCGCACGACCTGCGTCGGTGATCCGGCAAGGCCGCAACGCGAGGGATCGGCGTTTACGTCGGCAGCGCTGGCCACACGCACGTCTGCATCCTCGGCCGCGCGAATACCGGCAATACTCGGCATGCGCAGCTGGCCAATCTCCTTGGCGGTCGTCATCGCACACGGCATCTCCAGGTACACCGTCTCCTCGCCGGCATCGCAGCCGTGGACGAGCGCCAGCGAGCCACACGTCGTAAATCCCGCGCTCTGCACACAGCTCACGTAGGTCACGCAGGGGACCCCAAAGGCGCCGGCCAGCTCGGGGCCGATCTGGGCCGTATCGCCGTCCACTGCCATCTTGCCGCAGATGAGCAGGTCAAAGTCCTCATCGAGTGCCTCGATGCCGCATTTGAGGGCATAGGTGGTGGCTAGGGTATCGGCGCCCGCAAAGGCTCGGTCGGTCAGCAGCAGCGCGTCGTCGGCACCGCGGGCGATGCAGTCGCGCAGCAGCGACTCGGTCGCGGGGATGCCCATCGACACCACCGTTACGCGCACGTCCATGCCAAAGCCGATAAAGTCGTCTTTCAGCGCCAGCGCGCATTCCAAAGCGCTCGCATCAAAGGGATTAATGACCGCCTGCTTGCCATCGCGCACGATGGTATTGGTCTTGGAGTCCATCTTGACCTCGGTGCTGCCCGGCACGGCCTTGACGCACACCACCATATGGAAATCGCTCATCTTCACGCGCCCCCTTTCTGGACGAGCTCATCCAAGAGCTTCTCCGCAAACAGGTTGCCGCGACCCAGCTGCCCGTCGGGATCGAGCTGGAGCTTGAGCCGCGCCGACTCGACCATGGCCTCGTGACCGTACATCGTCTCCAAGAAGCCCGCCTTGATCTTGCCGACGCCGTGTTCTGCGGAGACGGCGCCGCCCATGGCCGTGACCTCGGAAGCCCACTGGGCAAAGAGTTCTCCGCCGCGGCGATAATCCTGCGCATCGCGCGGCAGGATGTTCACATGCAGATGGTTGTTACCGATGTGCCCCCAGGCGGCAGATTCAAGCCCACTTTCGGCCAACGTGCGGCGATAAAGGGCGATGACATCGGCCAGGCGCGCGTTGGGCACCGACATATCCGACCCCAGCTTGGTAATGGTGGGGTCGGTGCGGCGACGCTCGTCAATGAGCATGTTGACGCTCTCGGGCACCGCGTGGCGGAAGAACCGCTGGCACTCGCGATCGACTTCGTTGCGGGCGACCCATGTCGCATCGTCGCGGCCGCCCGCAAGCTCCAGCACCCATCCCAAGTGGTACAGCTCCTCGGTCGCCTGCGCCTCGTCATCGCAATCGAGCTCCACGTAGACACATACCTTGGCCTCTTTGTCGAGCGCCGGCAGCGAGGCAAACGCCGTCGACTGCTCGCGCTGGCGACGTAGAATATCCAGGGCGCCAGCATCGAAGTACTCGATGGCAGCCGCATGGGACAGGACAGGGCGCACGGAATCGGTAAAGGACACCGCCTTGTCCTCGCTATCGAAAAAGCAACTCACACCCCATACGACCGAAGGTGCCGCCTGCAGGGCGATCTCGAGCTCGGTGACAACGCCGAGCGTGCCGCACGCGCCGATAAAGAGGTCGATGGCGTCCATATCGTCCGCAACAAAATAACCCGAGGCATTTTTGGTCTTGGGCATGGTGTAGTCAGGAAGATCGAGCTCGAGTGTACGGCCCGCTGCCGTCACGAGCGACAGGTGGCGGCCCTGGGCAAAAGCCTCGCCGCGCTGAAGCTCAAGCAAATCGCCATCAGCCAGTGCGACGTGGAGTCCCGTGATATGCGGGCGCATGGGGCCGTAAGCGTAGCTGCGGGCGCCGGAGGCGTTGCATGCCGCCATGCCGCCCAGACAGGCAGATGCCTCGGTGGGATCGGTGGGAAAGAACTGCTCGGGGGACTCTTGGAACTCCTCGTAGGCCTCAAGCGATGCCTGGTCCCAACCAGCGGTCGGCAGTACCTTCTTGCTCAGCTGCTTACGCAGCTCCGAGAGCACAACGCCCGGCTCCACGCGCAGCAGAAATTTGCCTTGTTCATCGCGGCGAAGGCCCAAGTAGCGATTCATACGGGAAGTATTGAGGATATGCCCACCGTGGGGCACGGCACCGGCGGCAAGGCCGGTTCGGGCGCCCTGAACCGTTACCGGGACACGCTCGGCATGGAGCGTTTCCAAAATGGCACGGACCTCGTCTTCCGTTGTCGGAAACGAGATGCTCGATGCTTCGCCCGATGCGCGAGATTCATCGCGGCCATACTCCTCGAACTCGTCGGTGAAGGGTTTGATGGTTGCAGACACGCGAACTCCCCCTTTAGCTAACTACAGTGTTTGCAGGGAGATGTTACCGCATCGTTTCGTCGACGTGTTCGAGACCGTCTCCATAATTGGCGATTTTTACGTTTGTGCAATTCGGCGAACGGCAAGGCTTCCTCGGCAGACGATGCTTTTGACACATATCGCTCCGCCGTCGCCGACCGCTCGATTGTCGCTCGAAAAAAGTTGAAGTAATTTTTTTCACCTTTTACCTGCGGAGATGTCAATCCGTCAAGCATTTGGTCAGAAATTGGTCAAGTAGCGGCTGATACGGTCGGCATCGACAGCCAAAACCGATAGAAGTTTGGCCCCAGAAGCAGGGAGGTTCCCATGGCATATTACTGGCCCCAGTACGGCGTCGCCATCGAGGTCGACGACGATCCCTATCTCCTGCCTTTCGACGAAGAGGCGTTCCCCGATACGGCGGTCTACCACGTCACCACCGATGTTATCTGCGACCCCGAGTCGTTCTCGGCGCTCGCCCACCACATCGCGCGTATCCACGACATCGAGCTCCCTCGCGACTTCGACGAGCTCATCTACTCGCGCCGCCTGATGCTCCACATGCTCTTTGGAGCGGACCCGTCCACGTTCGCACGTGTCTATACCACCAAGGACGCCGCATGAGTGCGAAGAAGCCGCCCCGCCTCGCAGGACTGGGGCGTCGCAAGAAACTCGTCGTTGTCTGCCTGGCTATCGTCTGCGCCCTCATCGCCGTAGGGCTATACGTCTGGCAGTCGCAGCCCGTGCCCGAAGCGGGCGCCTCAGTCACGACGGCAGAGGGTAAATCGCGCCAAGAAATCCAAGATGAGCTCGATGCCATCGTCCGCGACAACATGATGACGATTTCGGTCGCGCCGGTCGCTCAGCTGCAGGAGAACGGCAAGCTGCGCGTCAACGTGCAAAACGTCCAAGACAATAAATTTCCCCAGCGATTCCGCGTCATCCAAAACGACGAGACCATGTACGAATCCGGTGTGGTCGAGACCGGCAAGACAATCGAGACGTGCCCCGCCGGCGACATCAAAGAAGGCGAGGCGTACATCGAGATCCAGGCACTCGATGCCAAGACCCTCGACTGCCACGGCAATCCGACACGCGTCAAGGTGCGGGTTGAGCAAACCGAGAACTAGCTTTTCCGGCCGACGCGGCACCGCACGCAATTCACCAGCATTCGTCCAATCATCGCGGGGACGGCCCGCGGCGAATAGAAAGGAACGACCATGGACATCACCAGGAACATGAGCGGAGCCAGAGCGCTCGTCGTGGGCGCAGGGCTCGCGCTCGCGCTCGCAATGGGCGCCGCCCCGACGCCAGCTCTGGCAGCCGGGCGCGTTGGAACCACGAAAGTAATGGTCAGGACCGAGATCGACAACGTTGAGTTCAAAGTTCCGACGGTTATTCCCTTCGTCGCCAAGGCCGACGGCACGCTTCAGGGCCCCTCAGAAGACGCGACCACCATCGACAATCATTCGGCCTACGGCATCCATGTCACCAACATGAAGATCGACGCCATGAACACCTGGACCATTGTTGCCGACGCCAAGGCCGGAACCGCACAGAACTCCATCGACTTTAAGGTCGGCCCCGACGGCGCACTCCAGAACGCCAGCGCCGCAATGCAGGAGACGGGCCTCGATCTTTCCAAGAACGCAGCCTTCGACATGGGCTACCAGGGCATGCCCGGCGGCACGGACAAAATTAAGCTCAAGACAAGCGGAAACGTCGCCCGCGTCACGCGCGACATCTTCCGCGTAACCGGCGAAGGCGATCAGGTTGCAACGATCACCTGGACGGTCGAGCCCGGTGCGCACACGGCATAAGGCCGTCGCCCTGGCCGCCGCCGTCAGCATCCTAGCGTTTGGGCCAGCCATGGCCTTTGCCCAGCAAGAACAGGCACAGGCCGCCACGCAAGTGACGGTCGATCTCTCGGAGCTCGACCGCGGCGACCGCGAGGAACCGTTGGCGCAGACAGGCGACAGACGATGGCTCTTGGCAGTAGGTGCCACAGCAGCAGGCGCGGGGACCGCCGGCCTCGGTCTGCACATCAAACACAGCCAGAAACAAAACACGGATAGGCCGCACTAAATTAGCTAAGGAGACCCCATGGCATCGAAGAACCTTTTGCCCGTCGTCGCACTCTGCGGCGCGCTCGCAACCGGAACGCCTGTCGCCGCTTGGGCGACTCCCGTCATGGCAGACTCCTTACCAGCAGCCCTAAGTTCCGCCCCAAATCCGTCGAGCGCCATTGCGTGCAAGCGTTTTTCGATCGCACAGGCCGCGATCTCAACCTCGGGATGCCTTCGTCGTAATACGGACGGCTCGATAGTCGTGGATATCAATCGTTCGAACAAGGCAAACGGCTCCCAGGCGGGGTGCGCCGTCTGCACGTGGCGCTCGGTTGTGCTCGATGCAGATGGCGATCCATGCAATTTAGAGCTGCGCATCGACATCGCTTCGGTCGATGACTCGGCGAACGGAACGAAGGTCGCCTTTGACGGCGCGTTTTTCGAGAAAGGAGGCGGTATATGTCTGGGCTGCGCCGCCGCGAATGCAGACGACACGCAGCCCACCCTCTCATTCACGGCATCGTTGCGGCTGGCCAAAGCCGGCACCGATGCCATCGCGGCGGGAGAAACGTCCCTGTTGTTCTACGCCGCCAGCACCAAAGATACAGACGCTCATTTCGAGAAGCCAGCCGGATCACTCAGCCTTACACGAGGGATAGAGGCAGGCCCTATTGAAATCGATGCCCACGCGCAAAGCAGGCAACGCATTCTTGCCGATCCGGCGCTTCTCGAAATGGAGTGGAACGGATCCGGAGCCATCGGAATTCTCCCCTCCGCGCTTGACGCCAAGACGCTCCCCTCAAACGACGAACCCATCAACGCAACCATACAAGAAGAGAGCGCGGACAAGGAAGCGGGTGCGGGCGACACGTCATCGCCGACAAACAGCATCCCAGCTTCTTTCGAAGCACCGAATGAGCCCGCTACCGATCAAAACGATCCCGAGCTCGCGGACAGTCTGGGGCTTGCTGATCCTCAAGAAATCGATGAAGGTAACTGCTGCGTGTTTGCCGCGCTCGACCACACGGAGGTCATCGACGCTGCAAGCATCGAAGTTGCCGCCGCCAATCAGCCCGTCCGCAAGTCGGCCATCATCGCATTTCCTAAATCCATCGAAGTCGTCTTTTTGCCATCGGGCGAGGTCGTGGCCCCAACACTGCTCACCTTGTTGGGCGCCAAGAATACTCGAAACGAAATTAAAAAGGTCACGGTTGTCGACCCTGCAACCACCGCTAAATTGCGCCTATACGCCGTTGCCCCAGACGGAGGCAAGACCTTGGAATTCGATGGCGACACACTCCTAGCCTGGCGACGTCTGGACATTATGCAAGACGTCTCGTATCAGATCGAACTCGAAGGGTTTGATCGTACCCGCGATGCCAATATCATCGCCGCGGCTATTGAATCCCCACAGCGGCTTATGACACTGCGCTTTGACTACTATCCCTATGTCCCGACAACCACCTGAGGCTTAAATACTGCGCGTCGTTGCTAATACCACTTATATAACGTATTAGATGAGTCGCGATGTGTCTCGCATTCCATTCTGCTACGATTGCCACGTTGGCATCAATACAGGAGGGCTCATGCCGGGCTTGGGAACAATCATCAACGTTGTCCTTTTAGTTGCGGGCGGTCTTTTGGGATTAGCGGGCGGTCGCTTTATCACACCGCGTATCCAAGACACGCTCATGAAAGCGTCGGGGCTGTGCGTCCTGTTTATCGGCCTGGGCGGCACCATGCAAAAGATGCTCATCATCGATGGAAAGGCGCTGGTGACCACCGGTACCACCATGCTCATCGTCTCATTTGCGCTCGGTTCGCTCATCGGCGAGGCCATCAACTTGGAGGCCGCCATTGAGAACCTTGGCGAATGGCTCAAGCGCAAAACCGGCAGCGAGGGCGATAACGAGTTCACCAACGCTTTTGTCTCGACTTCACTCACCGTGTGTATCGGCGCCATGGCCATTGTGGGATCGATTCAGGACGGCCTGCTCGGCGACTGGTCAACGCTTGCCCTCAAGGGCGCACTGGACTGCATCATCGTCTGCACCATGACGGCCTCACTTGGCCGCGGCTGCATCTTTTCCGCCCTGCCCGTCGCCGTGTTCCAGGGGACGATCACGCTGTTTGCCGGTGCACTCTCCCCCATCATGACCACGGTAGCCCTCGACAGCCTTTCGCTCGTAGGCTCCATGCTCATCTTCTGCGTCGGCGTCAACCTTATCCGTCCTCAGACCTTCCGCACTGCCAATATGATTCCCTCCGTCATCATCGCCGTCATCTACGCCCTCCTGTTCTAAATCTATCTACGTAGCGGTATCTCGAACATCTGTTTGATGCTGTGCTATGATATGAGGTCACCGTAGCTGCGTTCGAGAGGAGGAGCGGTGGCCGACCAGGACATCAAGATGCTCATCGAGCGCATTATGGCCGAGGCTCGGACCCATCAGTCCGCCCGCTTCTCAAACGAAATCTACGCAGACGAGCCGATTCTCAAGACCGGCCGACAGATGCAGAACTTCCTCCCCGACCAATACCGCAAGATGCGTGAGATATCGCGTTGGCAAGAAGACCCAAAGGGCGGCGCGGGCCGTTGGCTTTCGGAAGCCGAACTTTTCTACCGCCAAGGCCTGCTGATGTCCGACTTTGAGGACGACTGTCCCTACAACGGCACCTTTAAGTCGTACTTTCCCACCTACAACGCCATGAGCGACCGGCAGTTGCGCGGCTACTTTACCTGGCGTGCCCAAGTGCGCCGCGGGAATATCGAGGAGACATCGACCTCGTTTGCCTTCTTGTATCTCTACGAGCTGATCTGCGGCATTGGCGTAGATGACCCACTCGATGGTTTTAACAAGATCAAGGCTTTTTGGGATGTCTATCGCGCCTTCGAGCCCGGCATCGACCGGTTTGCGCGCGTGTGGCTGCAGGACTACGCCGTGTTCCACGGGCTCGACCCCAAGCTGCTTCGTGACTCTAAAACCGTCATGTTCGATAACGCCCTTATCGAGCTGCGGCGCGCGGCACGAGACCTTGTACCAGCACCGGCACCGTCGGACCAGGCGCCCAAGCGTCGCAAGGCCTCCGAGCCCACGCTCCCCCTTCCGCCCGACGAGGCGCGCGAGGAACGACTCATGGCCGCCATCAATGCCCTCTCCACGTACAACCTAAGTAACTCGCGGCTCGACCGCAGCCACCACCGCGATCTGCGCCACGTGGCGTGCGCCGCGTATGTCCGCATGGCGCGCTACTATGACACGCACCGAAAGACCGGCATCGTGGCGAGTTTATTTGGGGAGGAGACGGCCATGCCCTACACCATGTTTGCGTCGGCCGTATTCTTTGCGCCCGAGCGCCACGAGGACTGCGAATATCGCCTGGACCCCATTCACGTCTACCGGTGCCAAAACGGGTTTTGGGAATGCATGCGCATTCACGGCAGCAGACAAAAAAGTAGCAAGCTCGGTGAGATGATGCGCGCCTGCGACCAGCGCCTACGCCTGGCCCTGGACCCCGCCCATCCCCTTAAGGAAGAGAAGGTCCCCAGATATCTGGCCAAGATTATCGATGACGAGATCGTGGCATGGCTTTCGTGGGACGCCGCGCACCAGCCCGTCAAGATCGATATCGATTTGAGTCAGCTGGGGCACATTCGGAGCGCCGCCGCGCAAACGCGTGAAGCGCTTTTGATTGATGAGGAGCGCGAGGATGATGTGCCCACAGAGGTCGATACGGCGGAATCCGAGCAACCGGAAGCCAAGCCCGCGGCCGACGTGATGGCCGAGCCGATCGCGGCGCCCACGGAGCGCAACGAAGCCGACGAGCCAACCATTTCCACCGAACAGTTTGGCGTCGTGGCACCGCTCCTCGCGCCGACGCCAGCGGTCGTATCGACTGCACCCGCTGGCACCGCAACCGAACTCGTGCCCGCCGCAGCCGCCTATCTGCGCGCGCTGCTCGAGCAGAACACGGCACAGACGGCATCGGCAGTGGCACAGTCGGGCAAGAGCGAAGACATGCTCGTCGATAGCATCAACGAAGCGCTCTTTGACCTGGTGGGCGACACCGTTATTGAATTTGGCTCATCAGGACCGCACATTATCGAGGACTACGAAGCAGACGTGAGAGGATACTTAGACCATGAGTGATACCGCATCCGCAGCGCCCCGCGTACCCAAACGCGTCGCTGCCGTCATTCTCAACTCGCTCAAGGGCGGCGTGGTCCCGCGCATCGGCCTTCCCTACATCACCGTAGGGCGCGAGGTCGAGATCCGCGCCCTACTCACCGATCTGAGCCTCATCGCCGACGGCGGCGCGAGCTTCCGCTTTTTAGTCGGTCGTTACGGCGCCGGCAAGAGCTTTTTGCTCCAGACCATCCGCACGCACGCCATGGGTGAGGGATTCGTCGTCGCCGATGCCGACCTATCCCCCGAGCGCCGCCTGCAGGGCGGCCAGGGACAGGGCCTTGCCACCTACCGTGAGCTCGTCCGCAACATATCGACTAAAACGCGCCCCGAGGGCGGTGCGCTCAACCTTATCCTGGATCGCTGGGTCGCCTCGTGCGCCGATGGCGATGAGTCTGCCGTCAATGCCCAACTGGCCCCGCTCGAGGAAATGGTCCACGGCTTCGACTTCACCCGTATGCTACGCCGCTACCGCGCGGCCGCATCCGAGGGCGACGAAGAGGCCATGAGCCGCGTGACCAAATGGATTCGTGGCGAGTACCGCACCAAGAGTGAGGCACGAGCCGAGCTGGGCTCCTCGACCATCATCAGCGATGACGACTGGTACGACTACGTTAAGCTCATCGCGCGCTTTTTGGTCTGCAGCGGCTACAAGGGCATGCTGGTGCTCATCGACGAACTCGTGAATCTGTACAAGATTCCCAACGCGATCACGCGCCAATACAACTACGAGAAGATCCTGACCATGTACAACGACACACTCCAGGGCAAAGCGCAGTACCTGGGCATGATCATGGGCGGCACGCCAACCTCCATCGAAGACCGCCGCCGCGGCGTGTTCTCTTACGAAGCCCTGCGCAGCCGACTCGCTCAGGGCCGCTTTGCGCGCGAGGACCTTAAGGACATGCTCGCGCCCATCATCCGCCTGCAGCCACTCACCTATGAGGAGCTGCTGGTGCTCATCGAAAAACTCATGCAGATCCATGCCGGCTACTTTGGCTGGACGCCCACGCTTACCGAAAACGACTTGGTGGACTTCCTCAAGATTGAGTTTGGCCGCGTGGGGGCCGACACGCATCTGACGCCGCGCGAGGTCATTCGCGACTTTATCGAGTTGCTCGACATCCTGTGTCAGAACCCCGCCGCCAACGTAGCCGAGTTGCTGCAAAGCGTTGGCGGCGACGCGCTGGTGCCGGCAGCCGCAACAGGCGACACCGGCACCGCAGGCGGCGACCGCAACTTCGCCGAATTCACCATCTAACCTGCCAAAAAGGGACAGGTTTATTTTGGCAGGTTTTATCTGGGCAAACGTTGAGGCAGCAATGCAGCAAACCGTTGTCCGCCGCGTTGAGAGGTTCTGTTTTGAGAGGAGGCCCCGTGAACGCCTTTGACCGATATGCTCCGTTTATCCAAGACTTCATCTACTCCCACGATTGGGAGAGTCTGCGCTCTATCCAGGTTGCAGCGGCAGACGCCATCTTTAACACGCAAGACAATGTGCTCCTGACGGCATCCACGGCTTCCGGCAAAACCGAGGCAGCCTTCTTTCCCATCCTGACCGAGTTTTGGGAGAACCCGCCCGCGAGCGTGGGCGCCCTCTACATCGGCCCTCTCAAAGCGCTCATCAACGATCAGTTCGTCCGTCTCAACGACCTCTGCGAAGAGGCCGATATCCCTGTCTGGCACTGGCATGGCGATGTCTCGCAGTCGCACAAGGCTAAGCTCATCAAAAAACCAAGCGGCATCTTGCAGATTACGCCCGAGTCACTCGAGGCGCTCTTAATCCATAAGCACATGACGATCCCGCGCATGTTTTGCGACCTGCGCTACGTCGTCATCGACGAGGTCCACTCGCTCATGCGTGGCGACCGTGGCGGGCAGACGCTCTGCCTTATCGAGCGCCTCTCGCGCATGGCCGGCGTGCAGCCCCGACGCATTGGCCTTTCGGCTACCATCGGCGACCCCGAGCGCACGGGTGCCTTTCTCTCGCAGGGAACGGGACGCAACTGCGTTATCCCCCGTTTTGAGGAGCCGCGTCGCGTGTGGCGCATCTCCATGGAGCACTTCTACAACTCGGGCCCCCAGGCGCAGCAGCGAGGATTCACGAGCACGGGTCCGCAGGAAGCTGAGGTGCTCACATGCGAGCGCATTGAGACGGCGACGTCCGCGGCGCTGCCGGCCGGCGCCCAAGACGTGCGCCACAGTGGACAGCTTACACAGGAGGAGCACCGTCAGCGTCGCGAACAAGCACAGGGCAAGGCTACCTCCAGGGATCACCGCCGCACTTCCTCGGCCCCCGAGGGCGAAGTCGATATCCCGCGGGCGACCGAACAGGCACTGCTCAACCCCACCGACTCCGCGCCCGAAAACGCCGACCCCGGCATGGGCTACATCTTTGAACATACGCGCGGCCGCAAGTGCCTGGTCTTTGCCAACTCGCGCGAGGAGGCAGAGGCCGTATGCTCCATGCTTCGCAGCTACTGCGAGAGCCGACATGAGCCCGACCGCTTTCTCATCCACCACGGCAATCTTTCGGCATCGCTACGCGAGACCGCCGAGGAGCTGATGCGTGACGAGGAGCAGGCACAGACAACCGTCACCACCTCCACACTGGAGCTCGGTATTGATATCGGTCGCCTGGAGCGCGCGTTCCAGATCGATGCACCGTTTACCGTCAGCTCCTTTTTGCAGCGCATGGGGCGCACAGGCCGTCGCGATCTTCCACCCGAGATGTGGTTCGTCATGCGCGAGGAAGAGCCCGAGCCGCGCACGATGATGCCCGAGACCATTCCTTGGAAGCTCCTGCAGGGCATCGCGCTCGTACAGCTCTATCGCGAGGAAAAGTGGGTCGAGCCACCCGAGCTCGATCGACTTCCCTACAGTTTGCTCTATCACCAGACCATGTCGACGCTCGCCAGCACCGGCGAGCTCACACCGGCCGAGCTTGCTCAGCGCGTGCTCACGCTCAGCTATTTCCACCGCGTCTCGGCAGACGATTACCGTGTGCTGCTACGTCACCTCATTAAGATCGACCATATCCAGGTCACCGAGGGCGGTGGGCTCATCGTGGGCCTCGCGGGCGAGCGCATCATCAACAACTTTAAGTTCTACGCTGTGTTCCAGGAAAACGAAGAGTTTACCGTTCGCAGCGAATCGGCCGAGCTGGGCACGATCGTCAATCCCCCACCGCCCGGTGAGCGCATCGCTATCGCCGGACACTGCTGGATTGTCGAGGAAGTGGACTGGAAGCGTCATACCGTCTTTGCCACGCAGGTCAAGGGCCGTGTGCCGGCCTACTTTGGCGACTGCCCCGGCGACATCAATACACACGTACTCGAGCGCATGCGCAAGGCGCTCAACGAGCACGCGGCATATCCGTACCTCATGGGCAACGCACGGGCACGCCTTGCACAGGCTCGTCATACCGCCGAGATTTCGGGGGCGGGAACTAAACCGCTCATTAACCTGGGCGGCGACACCTGGGTGCTCTTCCCCTGGTTGGGAAGCTACGCCTTTTTGGCGCTCGAGCGCATGCTCAAGATTAAATGTGCCGCGGAGCTGGGCCTTCGCGGACTCGACCCTTCACGACCGTACTTTATGCAGTTTAAGATGAAGGCCGACGAGAAGACGTTCTTTGAGGTGCTCGCAGCCGAGGTCGAAAAGGACTTCGACCCCATCGAGCTCGTCTATCCCGGCGAGGTGCCTTATTTTGATCGCTACGACGAGTACGTTCCCGAAGAGCTCGTACGCAAGGGCTTTGCCGAAGGCGTGCTCGACATCGATGGTATGAAGCAGCGCGTCCTCAGCTGGCGCGACCACACATAAGACGGGACTGACTATTCCCAATAGGCTAGTCGAGGAGAGCAGTGCCGAGGAAGTCGGTGTCGAAGGGCACGGCTTCGGCAAAGGCGTAGTCGCCGTCGCTGGCGATGAGCAGGTAGTTTTCCTCGCCGCCGAACTTCGCATCGCCACATGGGACCACCCAGGCGTGGACGAATACCTCGAGTGCCGTGGCAGCGCAGTCGCGAAGGAACGCCACATCGCTCCCCTCGTTTGCGCTCACGATATTGGCCACGTAGATACCCCCGGGGTTCAGGCTGCCCCGCACCAGGCGCAGCGCCTCAACGGTCGCCAGCTCGCGAACGGGCTCGGCACCGCCAAAGCAATCGCTCACGACCACGTCGTAGCGACGATGGCCCACGCTCGTCACACCCAGATACGAGCGAGCCTCAGCGGTAATCACTCGCAGGCGATCGCCCACCGTGCGCTCCAACTCGTCCAGGTAGAACCAGCGGCGCGCCAGGCGCGTAATCTCTCCGTCATACTCGACGACGTCCATGCGCAAGCCCTCGTGCGACATCAGCGCGAACTTGGGATAGGCAAACCCGCCGCCACCCAGCATAAGCATGCGGTCGATACCATGACCATACGCGTCGCGCATTGCGCCCTCGGCCTCAAACACATCGTCAAATGCACGATAGTACGCAAAGACCGGCTCCGCCCAACGATCGCCAACATAGCTCGCGCTTTGGTAGACGCCGCCCTGTACGAGCACGCGGACCTCGTCACCGCTCTCGTCGTGCACACGCTTCACACGCGCCAACCCGTTGCGAGTACGTGCGACCTGCAAACAGGCAGCGCGAACAGCGACGACGGCCGCACCAAGCGCCGCAGCTCCCAGGGCAACGCCGGCAACAACACCAGCGGAAACACTCGGCTTGTTCATCTAGAGCTCCTTTTGCAGATAGAGTCCATGGTCGTAAAAATCCAAATGACGATAGTACTCACGCGTGCCGATCGCGCTGATCACGTTGATGCGCGCATAGCCCGCGTCCCGCGCCATCTGGCACGCACGCTCCACCAGCGACCGCCCCAGTCCATGATGCTGAGCCGCCTGGCCTTGATCTCCCATGCGCGCCGCCATGCCGTACACGTGCACCTCGCGAATCATCGCCTCGTCCGGCGTCGTCGGCAACTCGTCCGCATGCGCGGCAACAAACGCGCGATCGGGCAGCGACAGGCGCAAAAAACCCGCGATTTTGCCCTGCGGCGTCACCCACTGCAAAAAGCGCTCGTGCGTCACCGGCGTCTCGTACGCCACGCCCTCGTCAAGGGTCAACTCGCCCAGGTCGGCGCCCGCCGTGCTAATCTCGCGATAGCGAATCTCACGCACCGTCGCACCGTCACCCCGAGCAGCCAGGCGGTTCTCAACGAGCTGACGCAGGTTGGGCTTCTTGTTGCCCACCATGATGTCGTCGGAGCTAAAGTCGCGGATCATGCGACTGATGCGGCAGAACGCCGGCGTCACCACGATGTCGTCGGCCAATACATCGAGCAGCTCTTCCTCGGTATAGGGGCGCCACTCGCCACGCTCGTAACAACCCACCAGGCGCGAACCCTCGATAAGCGCACACGGGTAGACCTTGACCTCGTCGGGCATAAAGGCCCCTTCGGCCATAAAGCGCTCGTAGTCGCGCTTGTCCCCCTCGGGCGTGGCGCCCAGCAAGTTGAGCATAAAATGCGCGTGGATTTTAAAGCCAAACAGGCGCGCGAGCGAAAACGCCCGCTCGATCTGCGCCAACGAAATGCGACGTTCGTTGATATCGAGCAAATGCTGGTCGAGGCTCTGGATACCCATCTGAATCTTGGTGCAGCCCAGGCGGCGGATAAGCGTAAGCGCCTGCGGCGTTACGGCATCGGGGCGTGTCTCGATAACGAGCCCCACCACGCGATGCTTCGCCGTCTCGTTGATGCGCTGCTGCCGCTCAAGCTCTTTCATCGTCGCCGTCTGCCACTCGGCGACCTCGCCCCACGGCGTGCCGGGGCCGTACAGACAACGCACCGCGCGGTTATAGCCGCCCACGGCAGCATCCACACGCCCCTGCTCGTCGGCAACGCCGGCAGCGAGCTTGGCCTCGTCTGTCGCAATGCCGGCAGCCCGATAGCGCTCGCGGCGCTCTGTTACCACCGGCGGCAGGGCATCGGCGGGAGCATCATCGAGCAGGCGCCCTGCCTCGGCACGGCTGATGCCCGGACGCGCCAACATGGGGTTTGCCGCCACGCCGGCGACGGCATCGTCATTGAGCGCACGGAAGAGCTCCGACATAAACCATGCCTGATACCCTTGCGGATAGTCGCTCCAGGTACCACCGAGCACGATGAGCTCTATCTTGTCGGTCGCATGCCCCATCTGCGAAAGCGCGGTCAGACGAGCGCTCACCTGCAGATACGGATCGAAGCAGTTTTGCTCCGCACGGGCACACGCCGGCTCAGCGTGCAGATAGCTCTTGGGCATGCGCAGATCGTTGGGACAAAATAGGCAATCGCCCGAGCATGGCCAGGGCTTGGTGATAACGGTAATGGTCGCCACGCCCGAAGCCGTGCGGCGCGGCTTCATGCGCAGCACCTGCAGCAGTTGGCGTTCCAGATCGGCATCGACATTCCACGCAGCCCACCGAGCCGGCTCCTCACGTTTAACCCGCTGGTAGAACGGCAGCAGACGGCGCTTGGCCAAATCGCGTTTGTCGGCACCCTCACGGCGCGCCTCGGCATGTATCAGTTTGACGAGCGCCTTGTCGTCCACGGTCTCACCGCGACGCAGAGCCTCGAGTATGTTCAAGATAATCTGTTCCATGTCCCCATTGTAAAGGCAAAGGCGCCGAAGCCGACCACGGCCCCGGCGCCTCCATCAAAGAGTATGCCTATATGTACCGATCTCCGAAAACCGCATGTCACTCCGGATCAAACGACATGTCGCCCAAACCGACCTTAAAACGATACGCGGCAGACTTATCGCCGTTATCGAATTCAAGATTCAAAATGGTCTCGCCATCGTAGCCAAGCGGAAGGAAATCGCTCTCAAAATCGCCGCTGCCCACGGTAAGGCTCGCCTTAAAGCCCGTAGAATTCGGAACCGTCATCTCCACATCGCCCGAGTCCACGCTCACGTCCATCGACTTCGCGGGGGGCCTGGTAGAGCTCGAACGTCGCATCGCCCAAACCGACCTCGGCATTCAGAGTGTCGGTCACGGCGCCCGTAAACGCGACGTCTCCCGAGTCCAACGTCAAATCAAAGTCGTGGCACGCAATGTCCGCGACCGTCAGGTCTCCCAACCCCACGTTTGCCGTAATGCCCGTCATGTTATCGGCAAGCTCACGCGGCAGTTCAATGGTGACCTTACGGTCATGGGCACGCTCGTCATCGCAGTCGAACTGGCTAATCTTGAGTGTAGAGCCCTCGATCTTGGCTAGATTCTGAGTGGCGGCATCGGAAGCAGATGCCCCCTTTGCAACGTGCCCGCTTTCGATGACACGTACCGGTCCGTCAGAGACACGTTTAACCTCGACCGTCCCCGACGTCACATCCAAGTCAAGCGATGTGAACGCGTCGGCATCAAACGTTTCGCTCGAAAGTTGTTGAGGCCGAGCGGAATAGTTACCGCTATCCAAGAGATCATCGTCGTCAAACATATCGTCAAAATCAGACAAATTGCCAGATAGAATACCGGTCGTACGCACCATATCGGAATGAGCAAATAGCCGCGAAATGCCCAAGACAAGCCCGATAATGAGCACAAACGCCCCGATGCCAACGCCCAGGCGCACCTTAGACTCACGCGAGAGCTTCATCATTCATCACCCTCTTTGACGCTCGGCTCAGCGGCGATCGCGGTAGCCACATCAGTATCAACCGCAGCGGAAACATCCTGAGCCTTAGCCGCCTCCGGCGCCGGACCAACCTGAATATCCCCGCGCGCCCAATCGCCATCGAGCGCACGCGCCACCCAGTGATAGATGGGGATCGTAAAGAAGATTAGCGCGGCAAAGGGGCCGGCACCAAACAGGAGCATTAGCAAAAAGAACAGCAGCCAGCACATAGCCCAATACGGGAACGACTGGAACGGGCCCTTCACCGGAGTCACGCTGGTCGCACCGGCACCCGTCACCTGAGCCGTCGCCGCATTAGCTGCCTGCGCGCTCCAGCTTGCCGCTTGCGCCGCCTTGGCGGCGGCATCACTCGCCTGCGTTGCCGCCTCGGTAGCACGTGCCGCCGCCTCATGGGTACGGGCGCGCTCCGCTGCCTCGGCCTCGCGCTGACGGGCGCGGTCCTCGTTCTCAAACTCGATATCGTCCTCGATCTCATCGCTCGGATTGAGGAGCTCGTCCAAACTCACGCCATAGAGTTTTGCGGGCGAGATCAGGTTCTCGGTATCGGGCGAGCTCTCCGCGCGCTCCCATTTACTGACCGCTTGGCGTGACAGTCCCAGCTTTCGCGCCAATCCTTCTTGGCTAAAGCCCTTGCTGCGGCGAAGGTCGGCGAGCCGCTGAGCAGTTTCTACATTCATGGTTCCTCCTATGCGATGCCAGCCGTGCCGCCGGACCGTTTTTGTTCTTAAGGCGCCTTGCACAGTTAAAAATCTATCCGCCACCGCCAAAATCATGCTACCTATTCTAGTGAGATTTTTGACAACCGGCGGTTGCGGGCACATATGAGCTGCGGAAATGTGTCCAAACAAAGCAATGACCCGCAGCTCGGTTGTCCCCGTTGCGGCGTTAACGGTAGTATGGTCGTACTGTTTATTCCGCACCGCCATCGGGGGGAGTTCCGCGCCGTGAACCGCGATTTCGCATCATCGCTCATCCAGCTCAACAATACGTTCTATCGCGAGCACTCCGCTTCCTTTTCCGATACGCGCCAAGCCCCGTGGCCCGGCTGGGTGCGCACCATGGACATCGCGCTTGAGCAGCTCGATGTGGCCACGATCGAGCATCCCGTCCGCGTCTTCGACCTTGCCTGCGGCAATATGCGATTCGAGAACTTTGCCGCCGGCGGGGCACTTGCCGCCAAGGGCGTCGACGGCGCAAACCCCTCGGCAGATGCCAGCTGCCCGTTTGAGTTCTATGGTGTCGACTCGTGCCAAGATCTGGCAATAGACGCCCACGGCCACGCCCTGCGCATTCCCAACCTGCACTTCCAGGAACTCGACGTGCTCGACGCCCTCATGAAGCTCAATCCCGCCGAGACGCCCGACGTGCTTTTCGACGCCCCGCTCGCCGATATCTCGGTCTGCTTTGGCTTTATGCACCACGTGCCGTCGTGCGAGTACCGCGTACGCGTGCTCGACACCCTGGTGCGCCAGACGCGCCCGGGCGGCATCATCGCCATCAGCTTTTGGGAGTTTATGAATGACGAGCGCATGGCGCGCAAGGCCGTTCGCGCCGAAGCCCGCGCCGAGCTTACCCCGCCGTTTGAAGGTTACGATTCCGCGCAGTTTGAAGCCGGCGACCACCTCATTGGCTGGCAAAACGACCGCCACGCCTACCGCTATTGCCATCACTTTGACGATCAGCAGATCACCGACCTGGTGCGCGGCGTCCGTACGTTCTACAAGAGCGGCGAGGTCCCCGTGCGCGAGCTTGAGCGCTTCCATGCCGACGGCCGTAGCGGCGAGCTCAACCGCTATGTAATCCTCAAGCGCCTGTAGGCATCGACGACTCGCCGCCGGGCCGCACCGCATCTTTCGGGCAAACTATGCCCACCCCTTTCCAACCCATTGACGAAACGCGCAGCTATGCGTTTCGCATTTATGACCAAGGAGCCTCATGGGAGCCGTCCACGTTCGCACGCCTAAGAACTTTGTACTCGAGGAGCGCCTGGAGCGCTACGCCGATGCGATTGAGACGAATCCCGAGGCCTATGTCGGAGATTGGCGCAAGGCCTGTGCGCCCGCAGGCAGCAAGCCTTTCGAACACCTTCACCTGGATCTTGGTTGTGGCAAGGGAACGTACCTTGTAGAGCGCGCGGCCCACGAGCCAAACACGCTCTTTATCGGCATGGACCAGGAGCCCATCTGCATTGCCTATGCCGCGCAGAAAATATGCGAGCAGGAACTGACCAACGCACTTGTCCTGCCCCGAGGCGCCGCATCGCTGCCGCAACTGTTTGCCGCAGGCGAGCTCGACGCCATAACCATCAACTTTCCCACGCCGCAGCCCAAGGCCAAGTACGCCAAAAAACGACTCGTCCATGTCGACCATCTGATGCTCTACCGCCCGCTCTTTTCAGCCGGCGCCGCCGTCACACTGCGCACTGACAGCAAGCCATTGCGCGACTACGCTTTGGGGCAGTTTGCCGCGGCAGGCTACGACACACTTTGGGTAAGTGACGACGTCCGCCGCGACCATCCCGAGCACCCCGAGACCGAATACGAATGCCGCACGCGCGAGATGGGTGCCGTCGTCTATGGCATTTGCGCCACGCCCGGTGCGCTGCCAACCGACGAACAGCTCGCGGCGGGCCGCGTGCAGGAACAAAGTCTTGCCTGCTACCTACCCAATAACCTCGATGAGCTCACCTATGTACCTCTGGGCATGGAAGAGGCCGTCGAGAACTTTAGGAACCGCGCCCGCAAAGGCAAAAAGCGCCTTCCGCAGGAGTCATAGGGGCTTTTGGCGGTCGCTACGCCAGCGAGCAAGCACAAATAGGCACCGATGAACGACCCTCAAACCTAAGTGAGTAGACTTTTTTGCAATAGCCAGGCACAGCCCGCATAGCGAAACATAAAACCGCAGGTAGAACCCTTGCACAAAAGTCATGTGCTCGCAATATCGCAAAAAGTCTACTCACTTGGCTAGCGACTACACTAAACGGCTGGGCAGAACGCCCATTTCCTGCATTTTCTTGCCTGCGAACGCATCGATGCGACGCTACGCCATAATAGTTGGCGGACAATCGCGAGAGAAAGCAAACACATGGCACAGACCACGACAGATATCGCCGCCAGCACCGTCTCCGGCGCCGGAGCCGCCAGCTCATTCTCGGGCGGCACGGGAACCGAGGCCGAGTTCGGCTCGCTCGGCGCGCTCTCCCCCACTTGGTGGGAGCCCGAGGACGGCAGCGAGCCCGAACCGTGGCTCACGCCCGATCAGGCCTTCGAGCGCTTCTTTGAATGGACGAGCGGCCGCGGCATTGAGCTGTGGGATCACCAAGAAGAGGCCCTCATGGACCTGGCCGCCGGCGATCACGTCATTTTGGGCACGCCGACCGGATCGGGCAAATCGCTCGTCGCGCTGGGCATGCTCTTTATGGGCATGGCGCAGGGCAAACGTTGCTATTACACGGCCCCTATCAAGGCCCTGGTCAGCGAAAAGTTCTTCGATCTGGTACAGGTGCTCGGCCGCGATAACGTCGGTATGATCACCGGCGACACGCATATCAACACCAAGGCACCCGTCATCTGCTGCACGGCAGAGATCCTTGCCAACGACGCACTGCGCGAGGGCGAAGATGCCGATGTTGGCTGCGTCGCCATGGACGAGTTCCACTACTTTGCCGACCCCGATCGCGGTTGGGCCTGGCAGGTGCCGCTGCTCACCCTGCCTCACACGCAATTCATGCTCATGAGCGCCACACTCGGCGATGTCACTGCCATCGCCGCCTCACTTGAGGAGCACACCGGCGCAACCTGCGACTTGGTTGTCGACGCCCCGCGTCCGGTTCCGCTGAGTTATGACTATGTGACGACCTCCCTCGAGGGCACGGTCGAGCTCGCAATGCGCCGCGGCGAGGCCCCGCTCTACATCGTGCACTTTAGCCAGGACGCCGCACTTGCGACGGCGCAATCCCTCGCCAACTTTGGTATTGCCAGCAAGGAGCAGCGTGGGGCCATCAAGGAGGCGGCCAAGGGCACGAGCTTCTCGACGGCCTTTGGCAAGATTCTTAAGCGCTTGCTCGGATGCGGCGTCGGCGTGCACCATGCTGGCATGTTGCCGCGCTATCGTCTGCTGGTCGAGCGCTTGGCACAACAGGGCCTGTTGCCCGTCATCTGTGGCACCGATACGCTCGGCGTCGGCATCAACGTGCCCATCCATACCGTGGTGCTCACCGCGCTCACCAAGTTCGACGGCTACAAGATGCGTCGTCTGCGCGCCCGCGAGTTTCATCAGATTGCCGGTCGCGCCGGCCGCTCGGGCTTCGATACCGAGGGCACGGTGATTGCCGAGGCACCCGAGCACGAGATCGAGAATGCCAAGCTCATGGCCAAGGCGGGCGACGACCCCAAGAAGCTCCGCAAGATTAAAAAGAAGAAGGCCCCCGAGGGCTTTGTCACCTGGAACAAGCAGACCTTTGAGCGCCTGATCGAGACGCAGCCCGAAACGCTCAAGCCGCGCCTTCGCATCACACACTCCATGGTGATTAGCGTGGTCGAACAGGGCGGCGACGCCCGTGCCCGCGTGCACGACCTCATCGAGACGAGCCTGCAAACGCCCGAGGAAAAGGCAAAGCTCGAGGTTCGCGCCGACGAAATCTTCGCCACGCTCATCGATTCCGGTGTCGTCGTTCGCACCGAGGTGCCGCCCGCACCCGACGCTCCGGCTGACGCCGCGCCGGACATCGACTACGCGCTGACGGTCGACCTGCCCGAGGACTTTGCGCTCGATCAGCCGCTCTCGCCGTTCTTGCTCGCCGCGCTGGAGCTGCTCGATCCCGAGAGCGAGACCTATACCATGGATTTAATCTCAATGGTCGAGGCGACGCTCGAAGATCCCAAGCAAGTGCTGCGTGCGCAGGAGCGTGCCGCACGCGATCGAGCTATGGCCGAGATGAAGGCCGACGGCATCGAGTATGAGGAGCGTCTGGAGCGCATTCAAGACGTCACGTACGAAAAGCCGCTCGAGGATTTGCTCGACGCCGCTTTTGACAAGTACTGCCAGGAAGTACCCTGGGCAAACGACTACCAGCTCTCTCCCAAGAGCGTCCTGCGCGATATGCTGGAAAGCGCGAGCGATTTTAAGGGCTACATTCAAAAGCTCGGCATCGCCCGCTCCGAGGGCATTTTGCTGCGCTACCTGGCAGAGGCTTACCGTTCGCTCGACCGCACCGTACCCATCGAGAAGCGCGACGAGCGCCTGCGCGACATTATCTCGTGGCTGGGCTTTGTGGTGCGCTCGGTCGACTCGAGCTTGGTAGACGAGTGGGAAAACGTTGGCAACCCGGCAGCCCTCGACGCCACGCCGCCGCAGGGCATCGACGAGGTCGTGGCGGACCGCCGCGGCTGCACGTTGTTGGTGCGCAACGCGCTCTTCCGCCGCGTGACCCTTGCCGCCCGCGAGCACGTTCGCGACCTGGGCGAGCTCGACGACGACTGGGGCATGAGCGAGATCCGCTGGCAAAAAGCACTCGACGCTTACCACGAGCAGCACGAGGAGATTCTCACCGACGGCGACGCGCGCTCCTCTGCTATGTTCTCGATCGACGAGTCCGACGAGAAGGCGCTCCACGTGTGGCACGTGCACCAGATTTTTGCCGACGAGGACGGCGACCACGACTTTGGCATCATGGGCGATGTCGATCTGGACGCCACGCAAGACGGTGGCGAGGTCATCTTCAAGAACTACCGCGTCGGTTTTATCGAGGATTTGCTCGAGGATTAGCCAAGCATATTGGGACGAAACGAAGCGGGGCTGTTGGCAACATCGCCAGCAGCCCCGCTTTTTCACTATCCGCTATGCCTTACTCGGCATCCTCGACCTCATACGAATCCGCCTCGGCGGGCTCATCGCCTGTCTCCGACGCGGTCTCGCGTGCCTCATCAAACGCTGCCTTCATGGTCTTGTTGCCCCAAGTGAGCTTGCGAATGGTGAGCTCATCAGCCTTGTTGTGGGCCAGGCGCAGATTCTCGGTGCTGCGGCGCAAATCGTCCTTGGTCTTCTCGAGCTGCTTGATGGCGGCATCGATTTCCTTGATCGCCGACTCGAATTGCTTACTCGCCAGGTTATAGTTGCGCGAGAAGCCATCCTTGAACTTCTCCATCTTGGCTTCGAAGTTCGTGACATCGATATTCTGCTGTTTGTACTCCGCCAGTTCCTGCTTATAGCGAAGCGAACCCATAGCGGCGTTGCGAAGGAGCGTAATCATGGGGATGAAGAACTGCGGGCGGATCACGTACATCTTCTCATAGCGGTAACTCACGTCGACGATACCCGCGTTATAGAGGTCACTCTCGGGCTCCAGCAGGGTGCAGAGCACCGCATACTCGCAGCCTTTCTGGCGGCGATCGTGATCGAGTTTCTTAAAGAAATCCTCGTTCTTGTGTTTGGTCGCGGTCTCGTCGTTCTCGTTTTTCATCTCGAACATGATCGAAATGATCTCGTTGCCGCTCTCGTCACACTCGCGGAAGATAAAGTCGCCCTTGGTACCCTCGGATGCATCGTTATCCTTCTCGAAATACGCGTTGGGAAACGCCGTCATGCGCAGGCGGTTAAACTCGGTCTCGCAGTGCTGCTCGAGCGACTCGCCCACCATCTTGGTGGACAGGCGGACCTTCATGTCCTTAAGGCGCTCAATCTCTTCATCCTTGTAGCGAATCAGTTCCTCGTTCGCGCGCTTGGTCTGCGCAAGTTCGAGCTCGTGTGCCGCCTTGGCCTGCTCCTCGCGTGAATCGCGCACCGCCAGCTCACTCGTGAGCTTGGCGCGGGCCTCGTCACGCTCACGCTCCGCCGCGGCGACCGCCTCCGATAGGTTCATCTTGGCCGTCAGTTCCTGTTCGCGCAGCTGAGCACGCAGACCCTCGGCCTCCTGCTCGGACTGAGCCTTTGCGACGGAAAACTTCTCCTGAACCTTCGCGCGATAGTCAGCAAGCGTACGTTCGGCCTCGCTGCGAGCGGCCTCGAGCTCACGCTGCGACTCGGCCGCAGCAGCAGCAAGCGCCATCTCCTGGGCCTTGTCCGCCGCGGCGAGCCTGGCTTGCAGCTCGGCAATCTGGGCATCACGTGCGGACAGGTCGTTTTGAGCAGCATTGCGTGCCGCTGCCTCGGCAAGCCTGGCTTCATCATCTTTGCGCCCCAACTGCGCACGCAGGTTGTCGATCTCGCGCTGCAGTTCGGCATTCTCCTTTTGAGCATCGGCGCGGGCCTCAACCGCCGCACGCTGGCTTGCACTCTCGCGCTCTGCGGCAGCGCCCTCGAGCTTGGCGCGCAGCTCGGCAAGCTCAGCGTCGCGCTTGGCGAGTTCTTGCGCCAGCTGCTGGGCTGCAGCGTTCTTCTGCTCGACAAGCTGAGCGTCGCGCTGAGACTCTGCCTTTTGCAAGGCAGCCGTCGAGCGCGAGCGCTCAAGCTCCAGCGCCTGCTCGCCCTCGCGCTGAGCAGCCTTCACGCGCTCGTCCAGGTCGCGCGAGAACTCGGCGTCGCGCACCTGCTTGACGATATCCGCATAACCGGACGCATCGACCTTAAAAACTTCGCCGCAATGCGGGCACTTGATCTCGTTCATGGCAGCTCCTCGATGGACGCAAATTTCAACCGCCTACACTCTACCGCGCCGCACGGACAAAAAAGACTCCGCCATAATGCCGGCGACGACGCCAGAACCACCACAAAGGTGCCTGCCCCCTTTGTGGTGGCTCTGGCGCCCTATAACCCAAAGAAGCTAAGAATCTGGTCACGGCTTACGGGCTTGTACTCGTTGGCATCGAGACCGACATCGTAGCGAAAGATAGGGCGCTCGCGATCGCGGTTGCGTGCATTGGTACGGTCTCCCCTGCTGTGGATGTGCCCGTGCAGCATGATGGCGCCGCGCGCCTTGCCATTCCAGCTGAGCATGGGGTAATGGCTCAACACCAGGCGATGGCCCTTGGCATAGCCGGGAGCAATCTCCAGGTAATCGCGCACGTCTTCCCAAATCTGCGGTACGTCGGGATCTTCCCAGTCGCCGTCATGGTTACCACGGATGAGCGTCACGTTCTGACATTCGATACGCTCGCGCAGGCGCATCGCCTCCGCCAGGGGCAAACGATAGGTAAAGTCTCCCAAGATATAGAGACGGTCGTCCGCCGCCACGCACTCATTGACGGCATCGATGACCTTGCGGTTCATCTCCTCGACCGAATCAAACGGCCGATCCATATCGTGCAAGATATTCGTATCGCCCAGGTGCAGGTCGGCGGTAAACCACATCATCGTCTCTGTCCTCATTTCGCAACGTGTTCAACTCGTGCTAAGTATACAGACGCAGCGATGCAGCGGTTATCCAAAGAGCCCGCCGAACAGTCCGCGGCGGCGCTTGTCTTGCTTTTTCGAAGCGTCGCCCTGGGCGTTCTTGTCCTGCCGCTTCTTCCGGTCCTGCTCCAGCTCATCATCGTCGATCAGCATATCCCACTCAAACGGGTCGTCCGTCAGATCGAACAGGTCATCGTCATCAAACATGACCGCCTCCATTGCCGATTAGCGAGCATCCACCACATAGAGACCAACGCGCACCTGATGCCACGGGCTGCGCTCGGGAGCAACCTGTTGCACGCGAGCCTCAAATACGTCCTCGTGGCCGTAATACATCATCAAGGACAGCGGGCCGACCTCGTTTCCCGGAACATACCCAAGCTTGGTGTTGCCGTAGTAGATCGCAACCGCCTCGGGATCATGGGGGTTATCGCGCTCGGCACACAGCGTCAGTTTATCGCCCGCTTTAAGATCGCCCAAGACCAAGGCGCCATCGGCATACTGAAATCCTGCAATATGAAACGACAAAAGAACACGTGAAGGCTCGTACATGGCAACTCCTCTAACGACCGAATAAACCGGCACTTAACCTTACTGAGAAGCTTACGGGCCCGTGCGGACAAAATTTCACCCGCTCGCACCTTTCGCCCATTTGCCGCAACGCTTGCGAGACAGAGCGCTTGCAGATAAGATAGAGGCACGGATGGCACCCGTTGCAGCGGGTCTTGCCAACTCCAGTGCACGTTTACATCGTGAGAAGTGGCCGTCTTCGCTTACGCGGGGGCGGCTATTTCATTCGGCCGATAAACAGGCCGAGTTCGATAGCCGCGATTAACAACGCCAGTAACGAAATAACATCGCTTACGTTCATACCAATTCCCTTCTAAAGGGAGTTGGCCCATCCGTACCCCATAGCAGTAGTCTAACGTAAATGGCAGGTAATAGGAACATTTGTTCGTATTACCTGCCATTTTCTAATGCACGAATATGCGCACGAACTTGTGCTTCCAGCTCTCATAAGGGGCGTAGCGGAACGGCACGTCCAGCCACGTTGCCTTGTTCACGATGCTCTTCTTGTGGCTAAACGTATCGAAGCTCTCGCGGCCATGGTACTGGCCCATACCGCTCGCACCCATGCCGCCGAAGCCCATATGACTCGTAGCCAAGTGCATGATCGTGTCGTTAACGCAGCCGCCGCCAAAGGGCACGTAGCGCACAAAGCGCTCCTGAACTGCGCGATCCTGGCTAAAGATATACAGGGCCAGCGGCGTCGGACGATCTGCAATAAACGCCTCGGCCTCATCCAGGCTCTCAAACGTCAGCACCGGCAAGATGGGACCGAAAATCTCTTCCTGCATCACGGCGTCCTCAGGCGCCACGCCGTCTAGGATCGTCGGCTCAATCTTGAGCGACGACTCGCGCGCCGTGCCTCCCAGCACAACCTTGTCGGGGTCGATCAGCCCGCGCACGCGCGCAAAATGCTTGGCGTTGACGATATGACCGTAATCCTCGTTGTCGAGCGGATGCTCGCCAAACATGCGACGGGTCTCCTCCCTGATGAGGCCCAACAGCTCATCGTGTACGCGCGTATCGACCAGCAGGTAGTCGGGCGCCACGCAGGTCTGCCCCACGTTGAGCCATTTACCAAAGGCGATGCGCCGTGCCGCGACTTTTAAGTTTGCCGTGGCATCCACAATGCAGGGGCTCTTTCCGCCCAGCTCAAGCGTCACGGGCGTCAGGTTTTTACTTGCGCGCTCCATGACGAACTTGCCGACCGGAACGCTACCGGTAAAGAAAATCTTGTCCCAGCTCTCGTCGAGCAGCGCCTCATTCTCGGCACGGCCGCCTTCGACGACCGTCACCAGGCGCGGATCAAATGCTTCCTCGCAAATCTGCCTGAGCACCGCGCTCGATGCCGGAGCATAGGCACTCGGCTTGATGACCACGGTATTGCCCGCGGCAAGGGCGCCGGCAAGCGGCTCGAGCGTTAGCAAAAACGGGTAGTTCCAGGGCGCCATAATGAGCGTGACGCCATAGGGCACGGCTTGCGTTTTGCACACACTCACGGCGTTGGCGAGGTCACACGGACGCAGGCGCGGACGGCTCCATCGAGCCACATGCGCAATCTGATGACGAATCTCGGAAAGCGAGGTGCCGATCTCACACATATAGGCCTCGTCATGCGACTTTCCCAAATCGGTCTTGAGCGCATGGGCAATATCGGTCTCGTGTGCCCGCACCGCCTCGCGCAGGCGCACGAGGGCGCGACGTCGAGCATCGACATCAAACGTGGCGCGCGTCTTAAAGTAGGCGCGCTGTTCGCCGACAATGCGCGCGATTTCCTCGGTGTTCATGGGCCCTCCTAGTTCTCATCCTCAAACATACCACCCGCGACGACCTCGTACATACGCTCGAGCTCCAAACGGTCCATCAAAAGTGGAACGGGGTATAGCGGATTGGCCTCGGCATCGGCATGGGCCGCCATTTGCGGAATATCGGAGCGGCGAATGCCCGTCACATATTTGGGAATGCCCAAGGCGGCATTCATGCGGTCGACCCAATCGATAAAGGCCTCGGCCGCAAGACTGTCCTGCGCGTTAGCCGGCGCGATACCGGCCATGCGAGCAAGATCGGCAAGCTTGGGGGCGGCGGCGTCACCATAAGCGCGAAGCATGTGCGGCAGGATGATCGCGTTGGCCAAACCGTGCGGAATTCCGTATCGGCCGCCCAGACTGTGCGCGATGGCATGCACGTATCCGACATAGGAGCGGGTAAATGCAACACCCGCTTTATACGCCGCCGAAAGCATATTGCGACGAGCGCGCATGTCGTCGCCATGCTCATAAGCCTCGGGCAAATTGTCGTGGATGAGCTGGACCGCCTGACGCGCCATCTTGCGCGTGTAGGGCGTGGTGCTACGGCCGATAAAGGCCTCGACGGCATGCGTCAGGGCATCCATGCCCGTCTGCCCCGTAATGGAGGCGGGCAGGCCGCGTGTAAACTCGGGGTCGTGCACCGCAAAGCGCGGGATAAGCACAAAGTCGTTAATGGGGTACTTGTAGTGCGTCTCGTCATCGGTGATAACCGCCGCGAGTGTGACTTCGCTTCCCGTACCGGCGGTAGTGGGAACCGCAATAAGCAGCGGCAGGAGACGGTGGACGCGCAACAGGCCACGCATCTTGTTGATGGGCTTATTTGGCTGTGCGATGCGTGCGCCCACACCCTTGGCGCAGTCCATGGCCGAACCGCCACCAAAGCCGATAATGGCCTGGCAGGCGCTCTCGCGATACAGGGACGCCGCTTCCTCCACGTTTGAGACCGTGGGATTCGCACGCGTTTCGGCATAGACCGTAACGCCAATCCCCTGAGCCGTAAGCGCACGCTCGAGTGATGCCGTGAGTCCCAAACGAGCAATACCAGGGTCTGTCACGATAAGGACCTTCTGGATCGAGCGCTTTTGAAGCACTGCGGGCACATCCTCGGCATGCTCCAAAATGCGCGGCTCGGTATAGGGCAGGATCGGCAATGCGATGCGAAAAACCGTCTGATATGTTCGGCACCAGGCGCGGCGGGCTAGATGCATAAAGGAAACTCCTTCATTTGTTGATAGGTCAACATTTGTTCGACCGATTGTACTCATCGGCGTCCGCATATGGCTTGCAAATCGTTAATCAATCAACATCTTCACATGCCGAAAATTGTTTTATTAAAAATCATTCCTAATAGGCTTCACATTCGGTCGCATTTATGGATAATAGAACTCGTCAAGACGCACGTCCGGAGAGGGCCCTTACGGGACCGGACGAGCGCACCATCGCCATCGATCGAAAGGATCGAATCATGAAGTTTGTTTGCCCCGTTTGCGGTTATGTGGAAGAGTTCGACGGCGACCAGCTGCCCGAGGATTTCAAGTGCCCCCAGTGCGGCGTTCCCGGCTCTCGCTTCCTGAAGCAGGAGGAGGGTCAGCTCGAGTGGGCTGCCGAGCACGTCGTGGGCGTCGCCAAGATGGAGGGCGTCTCCGAGGACATCGTTGCTGACCTGCGCGCCAACTTTGAGGGCGAGTGCTCCGAGGTCGGTATGTACCTGGCCATGGCTCGCGTTGCTCATCGCGAGGGTTATCCCGAGATCGGCCTGTACTGGGAGAAGGCTGCCCACGAGGAGGCCGAGCACGCCGCCAAGTTCGCCGAGCTCCTGGGCGAGGTTGTGACCGACTCCACCAAGAAGAACCTCGAGATGCGCGTTGAAGCCGAGAATGGCGCCACCGCCGGCAAGACCGATCTTGCCAAGCGTGCCAAGGCCGCTGGTCTCGATGCCATCCACGACACCGTGCACGAGATGGCTCGCGACGAAGCTCGCCACGGCAAGGCTTTCGCTGGCCTGCTCAAGCGCTACTTTGGCTAAGCCAGCCGCCTGAGAGATAATCTCTAGCTCGATGAGGCCCGGACCGCATGGTTCGGGCCTTTTTCGTGACTCACGAACTTGTTAACTCCCTGAAATAGGACCACCTTCGGCATCGGCTTCGCGTCAAAAACTAAGTGAGTAGCCTTTTGGGAACTTGTCGAGCAGACCATCCGTATTGATTTATAAAACCGCAGGTAGATAGCTTGCCGCAAAACAATCTGGTCGCCATCACGCTAAAAGTCTACTCACTTAGATTTGCAACCGTCCATGATCGGGCCTTTTTGTGTCTAACGGGCATCTTTTTGTCGATTTCTCCCAGTTTTGACCAGTCAACGAATAGCTCAGACCGAAGTAATGCCTCGGCCCCTTGCTCCTCCAAGCTTTTATCGCGATATTCAACATCGAGCAACCTGCACACGGCCTTAACAATCGCGTGGAATCTATCCTCATCGGATATCTGTCCGTGTGTCAGGAGAAATACATCGTAGCCCATGGCCTGAAGCGCCGTCATGCGGTCGGCGTCACGCAAGCCATCCCCGGCTCGCCCGTGTGAGCCCTTTCCTTGGCATTCAATGGCCACCTGTCGCTCTCCGTCCGGCGAAGACAGAAGTAGGTCAATGTATACGCGGGACTTGCCTACAATCGCCCGAGCACTTGCGCTTAGCGCCACTTCGACATTGAGCTCAATGCCGCAAAAACCTTCGCCTCCCAATGATCGTGGCAACCCAAGCAACAAATACGTCTCAACCTCAAAAGGCGATGCGGCACCCAGTGGAACGAGATGCGATACCGCGACAAATCGCTTGCCGTAACGCATCCCACAAACATCTGAGCAAAAACGGTCAAGATCTCCGCCCAAAACCAAAGCGTCGCGCCGCCACAAATTTGAGGCGGCACCGTCCTCGGACGGGCAACGTGCCCAACCAAAGGTTGCCGGAATCGCGCCTGACTCAATTGCACGCGAAAGCTCCGCCTCGAGTGCTGCCGGCAAGGCACAAACCGCAAACAAGCCGCACATCTCCGCCAATACCAAAAGAAGTTGGAGATCCGTCAGATGCCGCGACATGATGAATGCCGTCAGCAGAGGAGACGTAACCAAAAACCCATGTTCCGTTTCCAGCACGGATTCCCTAGGAAGCTCACCAAGGAACAGCCGTTGCCTAACGCTGGCAGGACAAGTCCGCTTGTTTCTCGTCCGAACCAATGTATGCAACGGCAAGCCTAGCACGACCGCGGCCATCGGGTTACGGGCGAGGTCATATCGCCGCCGATCTTCTTCTGGTCGAGGAAGCGGCGGACACATAGCGAGGGCTTGAGGGGGCAAACGCCAGTACCTAAAAGCCGATATGTCACAAAGTAGATCCTTCATAGGCACAGGAAAACACGGATTTCAACCCGGGTACTCCCGCATTGGCGCGAACGTACCGAAAAGGGCGCCGAACGGACTGTTAAGTTTTCAACAGCCTTCCCCAACTGGCCAAAAGCTTGCCAAGAACTGGACGGAGTCCTGTTGAAAACCCGCTATTTCTCTCATGCGGAAGCTTTGCACAGCAAGTGAGTAGGCTTTTTGGAAACTCCCGAGCAGGCCGGTCATCCTGCTTTTCAAAACCGCAGGTAGATAGCTTGTTGCAAAACTGCTTGGTCGCCAAAGAGCTAAAGGTCTACTCACTTAGGCTAGAGGGCACCCCCATTAACTGCGATTCCAGGGTATTAAGCGCATTTGAACTCAAGTCGTCATACTGGACAAGGATTCGAGTCGAGCTTTCAGGGACAGATGCGCCATCGGCACACCAAAAGCAGTCACTGATATCGATAAAAGGGATACTCGAGCACGTGAGGGCCAGCGTAAAAGAGCTTCCGCCCGCGCCACGCTCCGCAACCACGATGCAGTAAAGACCCGCATCCGCATGTTCGATCGAGACCTCCCCCGTCGGAAATGTCTTCCGCACAAGCGCCGCCAGGCCATCACGCGCCTCGCGAGCACGAACACGCACGCGGTTCACATGTCGCTCGTAATCACCCGATTCCAGCAAACGAGCCAAAGCGACCTGGTCAACAGAGCTCACCGACGAGGCGTAAAAACCAAGGTTGTGCCTAAACTGCTCCATTAGCTCATCGGGCAACACCATGTACGCTAGACGCAACGCCGATGACAGGCTCTTCGAAAACGTGTTGGTGTAGATAACCGACTGGGCGGCATCGATCGACGCGAGCGCGGGAATCGGCTTGCCGGCAAGGCGAAACTCACAATCAAAGTCATCTTCGATGAGATACCGACCTGGTCGCTCGGCGGCCCAGCTCAGCAGCGCATAGCGACGCGCAATGCTCGTCACAAGGCCGGTCGGATACTGATGGGACGGCATCAGGTGAAGGACATCGGCCCCGGCTTTCTGCAGAACGCTCAAGTCCACGCCCTCATCATCCAACGGGATATGTCGAACTTCGCAGCCCATAGCCTGATAGATGCGCGTCAGGCGCAAATAGCCCGGATCTTCAACGGCATACACCTTGTCGGCTCCAAGCAACTGAACCAACATGGTATCGAGCAGCTGGGCGCCCGCACCGATGACGATGTTGTCGGGATTAACATTCATGCCCCGTGTCCCGCGCAGATGGCGAGCGATTGCGCGTCGTAGCCGAGCGGTGCCCTGTGCCGGCGCAGTCGAAAAGATTTCGCGTTCATCTTCAGATGCCAGCGTCGCCCGCAGTGCGCTTTGCCAAAGCCGCGCCGCCTCCAAAGTGGAAGGAGAAAGCGCATCGAATCGCTCGACCTGTCCGTTGACATCACGCGCACTGGGGCCCACAGAGACGGCATCTCGGTCGATGCCCTCCGCAGCCAAAGCCAAGACCGGTGCATCCGGAAGCTCGCAAGCGTAGTAGCCACGACGCGGCATTGAGCAAATATAGCCCTCGGCAAGTAGCTGGCTATATGCGTTCTCGATGGTAATGACGCTGATTCCCAGATGACTGGCAAAGGCGCGCTTAGACGGCAGATGCTCCCCCGCCGCAATACGTCCAGCAACAATATCATCTCGAATTTGCTGGTAAACATACTCATAAAGCGATGCTTCGCCGCGTTTTTCCAAATTGTAGTCAAGCATGAGTCTATCACCTGACCATATCGAACCGTTCAATCTGGTATTAGTCTGACCTTGTTATTATCTCGAAAACTGAGTATTTCGCCATACCCAGCTCCCCGATAGGATGTTCCGTCAAGCAATGCACATGCCAATCAAGGGAGCAACCATGGCAGAACAGACCAGCAAGGCCGATCGCGTCAAACTCAATCGCGAGCTCGCGCAGATGCTCAAGGGCGGCGTCATCATGGACGTCACCACGCCCGAGCAGGCACGCATCGCCGAGGAGGCAGGCGCCTGCGCCGTCATGGCTCTCGAGCGCATCCCGGCCGACATCCGCGCCGCAGGCGGCGTCTCGCGCATGAGCGACCCCAAGATGATCAAGGGCATCCAGGAGGCCGTCTCCATCCCTGTTATGGCCAAGTGCCGCATCGGTCACATTGTCGAGGCGCAGGTCCTGCAGGCCATCGAGATCGATTACATCGACGAGTCCGAGGTTCTCTCCCCTGCCGATGACGTCTATCACATCGACAAGACCCAGTTTGACGTGCCGTTTGTCTGCGGCGCCCGCGATCTGGGCGAGGCGCTGCGCCGTGTTGCCGAAGGCGCCACGATGATTCGCACCAAGGGTGAGCCGGGTACGGGCGACGTCGTTCAGGCCGTGCGTCACATGCGCAAGATCCAAAAGCAGATCCGCGACGTTGTTGCCCTGCGCGACGACGAGCTCTTTGAGGCAGCCAAGCAACTGCAGGTTCCGGTCGAGCTGGTGCGCGAGGTCCATGCCACGGGTAAGCTTCCCGTCGTGAACTTTGCCGCCGGCGGCGTAGCGACCCCCGCCGACGCCGCGCTGATGATGCAGCTGGGCGCCGAAGGCGTCTTTGTCGGCTCGGGCATCTTTAAAAGCGGCGACCCCGCCAAGCGCGCAGCCGCCATCGTCAAGGCCGTGGCAAACTTCACCGATGCCAAACTCATCGCCGAGCTTTCGGAAGACCTGGGCGAGGCCATGGTGGGCATCAACGCCGACGAAATCGAGATCATCATGGAGGAACGCGGGCGCTAGTCCAGCAGAAGGGATCGCACATGAGCGATTATGCAGACCAGACGGTCGCCGTGTTGGCGGTCCAAGGCGCTTTTGCCGAGCACGAGACAAGACTATCCGAGCTGGGCGCACGTTGTATTGAGCTGAGGCAGGCGGCTGATTTGAAGCAGGACTTTGACCGTCTGGTACTTCCCGGCGGCGAGTCTACCGTTCAAGGGAAGCTGCTTGATGAGCTGGGCATGCTCGAGGAGCTTCGCACCCACATTGTTGAAGGCATGCCCGTCCTTGGCACCTGCGCCGGCTTGATTCTGCTGGCGCGCGACCTTGCCGCACACGACGATAAGGGAACGCCGCACCTAGCAACCATGAACGTACTCGTTGAGCGCAACGCTTATGGCAGACAGCTCGGCAGTTTTCGAACCAAGGGGCAGGTAGCCGGCATCGACGGTGAAGTGCCGCTGACGTTTATCCGCGCGCCTCGCATCGTCGAAGTGCACGGCAATGCCAAGGCCTTAGCGAAAGTCGACGGCCGTATCGTCGCCGCCCGCCAAGGCAACCAGCTCGGCGTAACCTTCCACCCCGAACTCGATGAAGACACCCGCCTCCACGAACTGTTCCTACAAATGTAGGCATCGAAATCAACAAACGAAACGAGAGTGGATAATCTCCCACCTTGAGCATGAATATGGGCTCATACCGGGAGATTATCCACTCTCATTCTTTGGTGCAAATGATCCCTTGGGGATGCCGATGTTTTGGTACCGACAGCGAGCGCCCACCAGAGCGAACAAATTGACATGAAAAGAAGACGGCATAGACCTTCTGGTCATGCCGTCCTCTTTGAATGACAAGTTGTCGCTCTGGTGGGCGCGCAGCGTCAACTAGTTACGCGGTTCGTAGAACCGCGTAACCCCTAGAAGCGGTTGCCGCGGAAGCCGCCGCCGTTGCGGCCGCCACGATCGCCACCGCGACCGCCGCGGTCGTTACCGCGGTTGCCGCCGAAGCCGCCACGGTTGCCACCGCGATCGCCATAGCCACCACGGTTGCCGCCAAAGCCGCCGCGACCGCCGCGGTCGCCGCCACGACCACCGCGATCGCCAAAGCCGCCGCGACCGCCACGGTCGCCGCCACGGCCACCGCGATCGTCACGACCGCCGCGAGGACCGCGGTCCTCGTCCAGGCCCATGGCGACGAGCGGAGCAATAACCTTATCGAGAGCGGCCATCAGCTCGGTGGCCTCCTCGTAAGAAAGCTCGGGCAGGAGCTTCTCCTTCTTGTTGGCAAGCTCGACCAGGCCCTCGGCGGCATCCTCGGCAGCGAAGACGACGATCTTGCGCATATCGCCCTCAGCGTCGTCGATGCGGCCGACCAGATCGGCAGCCTCGGCCTCGGCCATCAGGCCATCGAGCTCACGAAGGCGCATGCCCAGCAGGTCGGACATTTCCTTCTGCTCCATCCTGGGCTTGAGGTCAAGAAGCTTGATGGCGCGCTCGATGTTCGCCATGCGCTCGGCCTTGGCCTCCTCCTCCTTGGAAATAGCAAAGCGACGGCTACGCAGCAGGCGGGCGGCCTTCTGCATCTTGTCCATCAGCTCTTCGTCATCGTAATCAACGGCGGCCTCGACAACCTCGGCCTCCTCCTCGGCGGAAACCTCGTCAGCAGCCTCAACCTCAGCAGCTTCGGTCTCCACGGTCTCGACTGCCTCGACCTCGGCAGTCATGGTCTCGTTCTCGGTCTCGTTCATGATCTCTTCGTTCTCGGACATGAGACTCCTTCTTGGCCCTCTCGGGCATCATCGCCCCATTCGCGGGGCCCGTCGCGCACTCTTTGCGCTTTAAACATTCATGCCTCTCGGCAAAACGTCCATTAGTTTATGGTGTCGCCATCCAATCTAGCTGCAGAATCTATGTGCACACATTAATGCGACATGTGCGACTCGCGACGAGCGTACACCAGCGACGTCGCGAACCCGACCACGGCAATCACAGCCGCCACACGCACGGCAGCTGCAAATCCAATCGCCTGGGCAACGTCGGTCGCAGCGCCAGCCGCGCCGGCAGTCGCCGCAGAACTCGAGAGCAGGCCGATAAACAGCGACGGGCCAAACGATGCGGCAATCATGTTCCACGTGTTGAGCAATGCCGTTCCGTGAGGATGCTCAGCGGCGGGCAACGTCTCCAGGCCGGCCGTCTGCGAGGGGCTCAGCACCAAACCGACACCGGCATACACCACAACAGTCAGCGCCACGACAATACCAATGTTCATGCTTGCCGCGGTCATCGAAATTGCAGCCTGTCCCACAGCAATCAGGGCAAAGCCGACCGGCAGCAGCGGCCATGCGCCACGGGCGTCCATCACGCGTCCGCCCACAATCGAGGTCACGGCGTTGCAGGCAATCGCCGGCAAAATGAGCAGGCCCGCAACAAGTGCGGTCATGCCGTATGCGCCCTCAAAATAGAGCGGCAACAAAACGCTCATCGAGAACGTTGTCATCATCGACACCACCACAAGCAAACACGCAGGCCAAAAACGAACGCTCGCCATGGGACGCACGTTAAGCACCGGATGCACGAGCTTGAGCTGACGGGCCGCAAACAGGCCGAGCAGCACAATGGCGGCGAAAAGCGCCACGATACCGGCAATCAGATTGGTCGAGAACTCGCCTACAGAATACACAAATGCCGTAATACCGGCGGCGAGCAAAACAACCGACGGAATATCAAGCGTGGTGTTCGAGCGCTCTCCGGCATTCTGGACATGCTTAACGCCCGCCGCAGCGACCGAAATGCCGCCCACCAGCGGCACTACGAACACCGCCCTCCAGCCAAACAACGTGCACATAAGACCACTAATCACGGGCCCAAACGCCGGCCCTAGCGTAATGCAGGCACCGCCCAGGCTCAGATACAGACCGAGCTTCTCGCGCGGAGCGCAAGACAGCACCACGTTCATCATGAGCGGGAACAAGATGCCCGATCCCGCAGCCTGCAAAATGCGACTTGGCAGCAAAACGGCAAACGACGGGGCGAACAGGCACAGGACTTCGCCGGCGACCAGGCATCCACATGCGAAAAACAGCAGCTTGCGCGTCGAGAAGCGACCGGAAAGAAAGGCCATGATGGCCGTAAAGATCGCCGTCACGATCATGTAGCCCGAAACAAGCCACTGCGCCGTGGTGGCACTCACCGAAAAGGCCGCCATGATGTCGTGCAACGCCACATTAATGATGTTCTCGTTAAAGGCGGCAACAAAGGCTGCGATATACATAACGACGAGAATTGCCGCAGTGGCCGATGACGTTACTTGAACTTGTTGCTGAGATTTGCTCCCCATGCATTTCCTTCCTCTTGAAACGACAGTCGCATCGCCCCAGAGGAACAGTCCAGGGCGAAAAATGAGCCCTAGACTTACGCCAGACGCCGTACGCGACGAGCCTGACAACATGGTCCAACGTCGAAAGATTGTAACGCGGACGCACAGCTTTCCTTCCGCGCTATTATTAAAAGTCCACGAAAGCATAAGACATGAGGAGCCCGCCATGATTAAGCCCATCATGAAATCCGAGTTCTTTTTGCGCCTACCTTCCGAAGACGCGGGACCCGACGACGCCGCGACCGGGCAGGACCTCCTAGATACGCTCCACGAGCATGAGCACGAGTGCGTGGGCCTCGCCGCCAACATGATCGGCGTGCGCAAACGCATCATCTGCGTAAAGGACGGCAGCAAGGCGCTCCTGATGTACAACCCGCAAATTCTTGAGCAGGTCAATTCCTATCAGACGAGCGAAGGATGCCTTTCGCTGGCTGGAGAGCGTCCCTGTACCCGCTATCGTCGCATTAAGGTGGAGTATTTGGACGAGAACTTCGTCCACTGCATCAAAAACTTCTCGGGGTACACCGCCGAGATCATCCAACACGAAATCGACCACTGTTGCGGAATCGTTGTATAGTTCCGCCGTTCTACCGAACGGCGGACCGCTTGACGCTGCGCGAGCCGCATTCACACCAATCTGACGTTCAGCTTCAAGGGCGCGACCAAAAGGTCAGCGCCCTTTCGCTTCACGTCACCTTGGCGCAAATGCGGCTCGCTCGCTGTCGTTTGCCTATCCTGCGACGCTTCAGTTCTCGCGGCGGCACATATCTAATCCCCTACGACTGGCGATAGTGATCGAAGAAGTCAGCCAAGTCTTCGAGCGACTCTTTGAGCACTTCCATGCGCGGCAGGTACACGATGCGGAAGTGGTCGGGCTCGGCCCAGTTAAAGCCGCCGCCGCGGGTGATCAGGATCTTCTTCTCGTGCAGCAGGTCGAGAGCAAACTGCTCGTCATCGGTGATGTTGAACTTTTTAACATCCATCTTGGGGAAGATGTAGAACGCCGCGCGCGGCTTGACCACCGAGATGCCATCGATCTTGCTGAGTGCCTCATACACAAAGTTGCGCTGCTCGTAGACACGACCGCCGGGTCGGATGTAGTCGTTAACCGACTGATGGCCGCCGAGCGCCGTCTGGACGATCGACTGAGCCGGCACGTTGGAGCACAGGCGCATGTTAGAGAGCATGTTGATGCCCATGATAAAGTCGCTCATGCAGCGCTGGTTGCCCGAAAGCACCATCCAGCCAATGCGATAGCCCGCGATCATATGCGACTTGGACAGGCCGCTAAACGTAATGCATGGCAGGTCGGGGGCGAGCGATGCAATGGAGACGTGCTCGTAGCCGTCCATGCACAGGCGGTCGTAGATCTCGTCGGCAAAAATCATGAGCTGATGCCTGCGCGCAACCTCGACGATGCCCTCAAGCACCTCGCGCGGGTAGACCGATCCCGTGGGGTTGTTGGGGTTGATGATGACGAGGGCCTTGGTCGCGCTCGTGATCTTGGACTCCATATCCTCCAGGTCGGGATACCAATCCGCCTGCTCATCGCACAGATAGTGCACGGGATGACCGCCGGCAAGGGTTGCGCACGCCGTCCAGAGCGGATAGTCGGGGCTGGGGATCAGAATCTCGTCGCCATTGTCGAGCAGCGCGTTCATCGAAAGCTGAATGAGTTCGGACACGCCGTTGCCCGTGTAGATGTGCTCCATCTGAACATTGGGCAGGCCCTTGATCTGCGAGTACTGCATAATCGCCTTGCGCGCAGAGAACAGACCGCGCGAGTTGGAATAGCCTTCGCAGTCGGGCAGCTGCTGGCGCATGTCCTTAATAACCTCATCGGGCGTGCGGAAACCAAAGGGTGCCGGATTACCGATGTTGAGCTTGAGGATGCGCTCGCCCTCGTCCTCCATACGGGCGGCCTCGTCGACGACGGGACCGCGCACGTCATACAGGACGTTCTCGAGCTTGGTGGATTTAGAAAAAGTACGCATGGTGGTGCTCCTTGGAATTTGAGCTGAGGGATGGGGTTCGGGCTTGGAAACGTTGTTGGGCGATGATGCCTCGCCTTGATCGGCGCCACCGGCAAGCAGCCAGGTAACATCGACCTCCAAAACGCGGGCGAGCAGCTCTGCCACATCGCGCCGCGGGATCGTCTTGCCGCTCACATATTGGCTCATCTGACTCTTGCCGAGTTTTTTGCCGAGCATCTCCGATGCGCGGATTACATCCGACTGGCGAACGTCGCGATCGGACATAGCCTGTCGCAGGCGATCGCTAAACGTCTCTTGGGCCACTAGAACCTCCTTGCTGGCAAAGTTCAATTTATAGAACACGAATTGAACCTGAGTTCAATTTAGGCAGCAGTATAGCGCGGCGCATTATCCGGAAGTTCAATTTCACAAGAAAATGTACCGAACCCCGAGAATCGTCCCAAAGTGGACAACAGGTACGCGCTTTTAGAGATATTCAAGGAAACGAGCCGCCGCAAGCGAAACGTCAGCGGTGCGGTATATGGCGTTGATTTGCCGATGAGGACGTCCCTCGAGCGGGCGCACGGCGACATCGAACTGACAGCGCCGCAAGATGAGCGCCGGAAGAATGCTCACGCCCAGGCCGTCCTCGACCATAGCCATAATCGCATAGTCATCCCAGGTCGACAGCTTAGAACGCACCGCCAGACCCGCGCGGCGAAACAGCGGCGTAATCTCGTCGTCGCTACCGCGTTCCAGCAGAATAAACTGCTCGTTTGCCAAATCGGCAAGGGGAACGACCTCCGCGGTGGCAAGCAAAGAATCTGCCGGCACTACCGCCATCAACTCGTCGTGCACTAAAAACCGCGATGCCATGCCGTTTTCTCGCGGCTCACGCGGGATAAAGCCCAGGTCACAACGACCCTCAGCCACCCATTGTTCAATCTCTGAGTAATCGCCCATCAGCAACTCATAATCGACGTCCGGGTGATCGGCGCGAAAGCGCGCAATCACCGGCGGCAGCACGTGGGTCGCCACACTCGAAAACGTACCGATGCAAATTTTGCCGCGCATGAGTCCACGCATCTCGTCCACCCGTCGCTGCAGGCGGCCAAACTCTTCGCATAACGCCTCGACTGCCGGCATGACCTGCCGCCCATCGGCAGAAAGCACTACGCCCTCGCGGCTTCTATCGAGCACTTTAAAGCCCCAGTCGGCCTCGAGATCGGCCACCATACGGCTCACGCCCGACTGCGAATAGCTCAGCCGCTCGGCGGCGCGCGTAAAACTGCCGGCGCGCACGGTCTCGAGCAGCACCTGCATCTTTTGAATATTCGTCTCCACGGCACCCCTCCACCTTTGCATGAGTCTTTGTCATGTTATCCATGCATTATATTCGCTTTTCTTCTAAAGGCAGTTCACCCATAGTGAACATGCTCGGATATAGAGGGGATGTCAGCGCATGAACAACGGACTGTTTACGTACTTAGCAGCATTGCTATTGTTTGGCTCCAACGGCATCATCGCCGCCGCCATCGCACTGCCGAGCTCCGATATCGTGCTACTACGCACGTTTTTGGGCGCACTCTCGCTTGCCGCCATCCTCGCCATCACCCAACGCCATAAGTTGCAGGCGCCATCTCGCCCCCGCGAAGCCGCAGCCCTCCTCCTCTCGGGAGCCGCGCTGGGCGCCAGCTGGATTTTTCTGTTCCGCGCCTACCAGACGATAGGCGTCGGCGTATCCTCGCTGCTGTACTACTGCGGCCCCATCATCGTTATGGCGCTCTCCCCACTCATCTTTGGCGAAAAGCTGACCGGCGGCAAAATCGCCGGCTTTATCGCCGTTGCTTGCGGTGCTTTTCTCATTGCAGCGCAAGGTCTAGGCGGCAATATGCCCATTGCGGGTATCGCCTGCGGCATCGCCTCGGCATTTTGCTATGCGCTGATGGTCATCGCTAGCAAGGGCGCGCCACACATCGAAGGACTCGAGAACTCCACGCTCCAGGTGAGCGCCGCCTTTGTGACCGCGCTGGCCCTCACGCTCATCACGCAGGGCTCCCCCTCATTCCTGTCCGCCGGCGTCGCCGCCAATATTGATTGGCGCGCCGTCGTCATGCTCGGCGTCGTCAACACCGGCATCGGTTGCCTACTCTACTTTAGTGCCGTCGCCAAGCTGCCCGTCCAGACCGTCGCGGTCGTTGGCTACCTCGAGCCGCTTTCGGCCGTCGTGTTCTCCGCCGTCCTTTTAGGCGAAGCCATAACACCGGTCCGCCTGATGGGCGCCGCACTTATCATCGGCGGCGCGATTTTTTGCGAACTCGCCGGCAAACGCGCAAACGCCAAGGCCGGCATCGCCCAGGCAGCGCGCGCTTAAGGGACATTTTCTCGGGGCGCATGCGGGATAAAGCCCAGGTCGCAGTGGCCCTGCACCTCACGGGAGATGCAGGGCCATTTTGCATTGCAGTAAAGCTATGGGCTACGAACGACGCGGCTCGGGAACCACGAGCCTATCGGGGCTCGCGCCCTCGGCATCCATCAGGCTCACGTAGCGAATCGATGGGTCATCGTAGGTCGCGTAGTAATAATTGCCCGTACGCGCGCTAAAGCATCCGGTGTAGATGGTCTTCTCGAACTTGCCGTCGCCCATCTTGGACGCTCCCTCGATCATCGCCACGCCCTCGAGCGAACGGAACATGCGGACGACGTTTTCGGCCTCGCTGCCCTTTTGCGGGTAATTGGCATTGAGGTAGGCCGCCTTTACAAAACGGCTCGGCGAATAGCAGTCGCCCGGAATACCGCGCATGCCGGCACCAGCGCCATAAGGCTTGAGCTCGGCGGCGCGCCATGTCGCCGTCTGCGGAAAATCGCTGGTGGCGGTGATATAGGTGCGCAGGTTTTCCATATGCCACGGGAAAGTCGGCTGGTTGGCAAGGGTATCGACCGGGTCGTCGTATACATGCAGGCCGTCGGCCATCATCTCGACCACGATACTGCGCTGGCTGTCGCCGATAATCCAATGGAGCAGCGACACGCCCAGGCCCTCGCCGGCAGATTTGGCGACAATCACCGTATCGCGCAGTGCAGCCTCGGCCTCGTCGACCGTCGAGAACGTCGCCGCCACCCACAGGGGAAACTCGTAGGCCGCGATATTGGTCTTGCCATCAACCGGCCCCTCGGCATACTCGGCATAGCCGGGAAAGTTGAGCCCCGCCACAGCCAGGCCCGCATCGTTGCCGCAATCGAAAAACATGGGATAGTTCTTGTAATCGATACACATACCGATTACCGCATGCGCCGCCGTCGCATCGTCGATAAACGAGTACGGGATGTGGAACCCGCGGGGCACCACGCGAACCTGCTCGCCGTATCCAAAGCTCCAGTCGAGGTTGCGGCCCAGATACATGTGGCCGGAATTATCGGTAAATCGAATGCTCGTGCACATAGCGCCTCCTAGCTCAATGTTCTTACTAAGGTCATTGTCACCAAACAAAGGAGCGCTAAACAAAAAAGTCCGGACATGACAACAATGTCATACCCGGACTAAAAACGACGAGGTGCGGTGCTTTGGTCCCCTTAGACCAACTTTCCAAGACAGTGATCAATCATGTGCTGGATCATTTGCGCCTCAAAGCCTGCGTAATCGCGGCGGCACTCCTTCATCTTGCCGTCGACGATCTGGTCAAAGGCAACCTTGCACTTGATATAGCGCGTGGACTTGGTGACCTCCTCGTGCGTCAGGCAGCTCTCCTCCATCTTGCTGGCACCCAGGCCAAACACCAGACGGGGGTTGTAGAGCACGTGGGGCTCGCCGGCGTCGTCCAGGTAGACGCAAACCTTCTTGGTAACGCCAATCTGGTTAGCGGCAAGGCAGCCGGCATCGTCGAGCGACTTGATGGTATCGATCAGGTCCTGAGCAACCGACTCGTCCTCGACGGTCGCAACCTCGCAACGCTGGGACAGGATAGCCTCGTCGTGGCAAAGCCCTTTAATCATACGTTCCTCCATAGGGGTCGTTGTAACCGCTTAAGTATACGGTACCTACACAATTTCATGCGAAAGATACCGCCCGTCCGTTACAAACCGCCGAACATCAACATGTGAGGAACACCAACTTCACAAAGGCGATATAGTGGGTGGGTTCGTGTCAATCGGCCTAAACTCGGGGCCGAACAAGGAAAGGGTATGCATGGACGAACTATTTCACGTCAGCGAGCGCAAGTCCACAATCGGGACCGAACTTCGCGCTGGACTGACAACATTCCTGGCGATGGCCTACATCATCGCCGTCAACCCCGCAGTGCTCTCGGGCGCCGGCATCGATGCGGGAGCGCTCGCCTGCGCCACTTGCCTGGGCGCCGGCATCATGACCATCTGCATGGGCATCTTCGCCAACCGTCCGCTCGCCTGCGCGTCGGGCCTGGGCATCAACGCCATGATTGCGGGCATCACCACCACCATGTGCGGCGGTGACTGGCACGTGGCCATGAGCGTTATCTTCCTCGAGGGCATCGTCATCTTGCTGCTCGTCCTTTGCGGCCTGCGCGAGGCCATCATGGACGCCATCCCCGTGGTCCTGCGCCACGCCATCTCGGTGGGTCTGGGCCTGTTTATCGCCATGATCGGCCTGTGCGACGCCGGCATCATCACCGCTGGCGCCGGTACGCTCGTCGGCTTGGGCGACATCACCTCCCCCACCTTTATCGTCGGCATCATCTCCATCGTCGTGACGGTTGCCCTGGCTTCCCGCAACGTGCCGGGCTCGCTGCTCATCGGCATCATCGTTGCCGTTATCGCCGGTATTCCGCTGGGCGTCACCCATGCGCCCGAGGGCCTCATCGCACCGCTCGACTTCTCGACCTTTGGCGCCCCGTTTGCCAGCACCGCCGATGGCAACATGGCCATCGTGAAGGTTCTGACCGACCCGATGCTGCTCGTCGTTGCCTTCTCGCTGCTCATGAGTGACTTCTTCGACACCATGGGCACCGCGATGGCCGTCGCCAAGCAGGGCGAGTTCTTGACCGAGGACGGCAATGTCGAGGACATCCGTCCCATCCTGGTCGTCGACTCCGTGGCCGCTGCTGCCGGTGGCTTTATGGGCGTCTCCTCCATCACCACCTTCGTCGAGTCCACCTCTGGCGCTGCCGACGGTGGCCGCACGGGCCTCACCTCTGTCACCACCGGCGTGCTGTTCATTCTCGCCGCGTTCTTCTCCCCCATCGTCACCATCGTTTCCAGCGCCGCCACCTGCGGTGCTCTGGTCTACGTCGGTTACCTCATGATGAGCGAGGCCTCCGAGATCGACTGGTCCGACGTGTCGCAGGGTTTCCCGGCGTTCATGATTGTCGCCGGCGTGCCCTTCACTTACTCCATCTCTGCCGGCATTGGCCTGGGCTTTATCGCCTACGTGATCGTCGCGCTCTTTAAGGGCGAGGCTTCCAAGATTAAGCCGCTCATGTGGATCGCAGCCCTTGCCTTCCTCGTCTACTTCTTTGTAGCGTAGGCGCAAGATTTGCAATACCAAACAGCAAAGCGCGGAGTCGCATCGAGCGGCTCCGCGCTTTGCTTTTAAAGCCAGGCGCCACACGGACGCGCGATGTATTGCTTCGCAAGTTTTGGACGTTTTGCTCTCCAAACGGCACTACCGCCGGCTACATCCTGCAGATATGCTGGGCGTAATCGCATAGGCCCTATGAGGATGGGAGTAACCATGGCCGCCTTGTTCACGACCCCCAAGCGCAATGACAAAACCTCTGGAGCCCATTTTGTCGAGCCCGACGTGCGCCGTCGCACGCTGCTCGCACACGGCAGCTGGCGCCGCGTGACACGCCGCATCGTTGTAGGCGCCGTATGCGCGCTCACGGTAAGTTCGCTGCTCATGCCGAGCGTCTCGCTCGCGGCCGAGTGGGTGGACGTCGGCGGCACCCAATACAACGCCGGCACCGCGGCGGGCGACGCCGCCGGCACCTGGAGCTGGGACGGCGCCAACGACATGAAGCTCAACGGCTATAACGGCGGCGCGATCGAGGCAGCGGGCAAGCTCAACATGAGCTACGAGGGCAACAACACCGTCACTAACGACAACGGCCGCGGCATCAAGGTTAAGGATGGCGCGAACGAGAACGCCGAGCTTAATATTCAGGGCGACGCGTCCAGCACGCTCAACGTGACATCTTCTCGTGACGCCATCACTTCCGTCGGCAACATCAACATCGACGGCGCTGGCACTGTCAACGCCACGAGCACCGAGCACGATGCCATCGATGCCGGGGGCGATGTCACCATCAAGGGCTCGGGAAACGTTAACGCCACGGGCGATTCGGATGGCATCAGGGCCGACGGCAACATCACGATCGACAACAGCGGAACCGTCACCGCCAAGGCCACCGAGGATCAGGGTATCGATGCTAACGAGAACCTCATCATAAAGGGCGGCGGCAAGGTAGAGGCAAGCTCTATCAAAGACAATGCGATTTGGGCCGACGGCAACATCGAGATCTCGGGTGGCAGCCAGGTCAAGGCAAGCTCCGAGGAAGACGCCGCCATCGACGGTAAAAACAGCCTCACGGTCACGAACGCTTCCCTCAACGCAAGTGGCGTTGGGTATGGCATCTATGTCTACAAGGGCATCACGCTCGATGGCGCGACCGTGACGGTCCGCGCAAGCTCAGATGGCGGGGAAGCCAGCGCACTCTTCACCGATGAGGACGACATCGTCATCAAGAACGGCTCGACTGTGGATGCGCTCGCAGAAGGCAGGTTCTCGGTTGCAATCTCCACCAGTAATTTCTACTCCGACGAAGCGGGTGGCCATATCTACATCAGCGACTCCGTTGTCAAGGCCATAGCCCGCTATGCCGAGACCGGCGGCGACGGCCCCGACCACTACAGTGGAGACCAAAACGACGAAATCATCCCTGAGTCCGAGGGCCTGAACATCGGCATCTTCGCGCAGACCGAGAAGGGCATCACGCCCGCGACCATCTCGATCGTCCGCAGCAAGGTCACGGCCGAGGGAGACACGGCGGCTATCTTCGCCCTTGCCATGAGCGCGGACGGCAAGGCGATCGGCACCATCGAAATCAAGGACGCCATCATCCAGACGCCTGCAGGCGGCAAAGTCATTGACTATCGCAACAAGGAAGAGCTCAGCGACGGCATCGTCTACGAGGCGGGGCAGACCATTGGCACGGGCGATGCCACGATTGACTCCCCCTATGACGCCGCTGTCGCCAAGAGCACGGTCATCGTGCCTCCCGAGGAGACCAAGCCCGAGGAAAAGCACGGCAAGACCAAGCCCGAGGGTTCCAAGTCCGAGGGCACGAAGACAACCAAGACCGTTGCAGTTGCAGCCAAGGGAGCCAAGACCGTCGGCAAGCTCGCGGCAACCGGCGACACCTCGAACACAGCCATCGTGGCAGCCGCCCTTGCGGGAACAGCCGCCATCGCCGCAGGCGCCCTGGCGAGTCGCAAACGTTCGTAAACACTTTTTCGCACAGGACGGGTGGATCGCAGCCCTTGCCTTCCCCGTCTACTTCTTCGTAGCGTAAGGGCAAGGCTGCAAAAGCTGAACAATAAAGCGCGGAGTCGCCATGCGGCCCCGCGCTTTTCTTTTAGCGTCAGTCCCTGCGCCGGCGTGCGGCCTATTTCTCCCCCATTTTGGCCATTTTGCCCTCCAAACGGCACTACCGCCGGCAACATCCAGCAGATACGCTGAACCTAGCCGTATAGGCCCTATGAGAACGGGAGCAACCATGGCAGCCTTGTTCACGACCCCCAAACGCAATGACACTACCGCCGGAACCCATGTTGCCGAACCCGACGTTCGCCGTCGCATAGGACTCGCGCACGGCAGCTGGCGCCGCGTGACGCGCCGCATCGTCGTAGGCGCCGTGTGCGCGCTCACGGTGAGCTCGCTGCTCATGCCGAGCGTCTCGCTCGCGGCGGAATGGGTCAAGGTCGGCGAAACCAAATACAACGCCGGCACTGCGGCGGGCGACGAGACCGGCACCTGGTCGTGGGACGGCGCCGACGACTTGAAGCTCAACAACTATAACGGCGGCGAGATCCAGGCCGCAGGCAAGCTCAACGTGAATTACTCGGGAAACAACATCGTCACTGCCGACTGGATCGAAGGCATCAAGGCTTCTCATGGCAAGAATGAGAACGCCGAGCTCAATATCCAAGGCGACGCGGGCAGCACGCTCAGCGTGACATCTACTGAGGACGCTATCCTCTCCACGGGTAATATCAACATCGACGGAGCCGGATCCGTCAACGCCACGAGCGCTGGGTTTGATGCCATCGACGCCGAGGGCGATCTCGCTATCAAAGGTTCGGGCAACGTCAACGCCACGGGCGTATCGGATGGCATCAGGGCAAACGGCAATATCACGATTGACGACAGCGGGGCCGTCACCGCCAGGGCTACCAAGGACAAGGGTATCGGAACCGACAAGAACCTCACCATCAAGGGTGGCGGCACAGTCGAGGCAAGCTCAGCCGATGGTGAGGCCATTTGGAGCGGCGGCAACATCAATATCTCGGACGGCAGCCAGGTCAAGGCGAGCTCCGAGAAAGACGCCGCCGTCGAGGCCAAGGGCAGCCTCGCAGCCACAAACGCCTCCCTCAACGCAAACGGTGTTGAATATGGCGTCTATGCCCACAAGGGCATCACACTCGATCATGCAAACGTGACAGTCCGCGCAAGTAAAGGCAGATACGGTGACGCCATTGCCCTCTTCACCTACCAAGACGATATCGTCGTCAAGAACGGCTCCACCGTGGACGCGTTTGCGGAAGGCGAGGTTTCGGCTGCATTCTCCACCAGAAACGATCGACCCAACGAGGAGGGTGGCCACATCTACATCAGCGACTCCGTTGTCAAGGCCATAGCCCGCTATGTCGAGAACGGCGACGGCCCCATCCCCTACAGCGAAAACCAAGATGGTGAGACGAGCCCCGAGCCCCAAGGCGAGAACATCGGCATCATCGCCCAGACCAGCGAGGGCGTCACACCCGCAGTCATCTCGATCATCCGCAGCAAGGTAACGGCCGAAGGAGATACAGCGGCAATCTTTGCCCGTGCCATGAGCGCTGACGGCAAGACAATCGGCACCATCAAGATTGAGAACGCCGCCATCCAGACGCCCGAAGGCGGCAAGGTCATTGACTATCGCAAGCTCCGTGACGGCATCTACGAGGCAGGCCAAGCCATCGGCACAGGCGACGCTGTGATCGACTCCCCCTATAACGAAGCTGTCGCCAAGAGCATGGTCATCGCACCTCCCGAGGTAGCCAAGCCGGAAGACCCCAAGCCCGACGAGACCAAGCCCGCAGAAAGCAAGCCCGCGGAGTCCAAGCAGAGCCCCAGGCCTGAGGGCTCAAAGCCGACCAAGGCCGTTGCGGCTTCAATCACGAAAGCCAAGACTACCGGCGTGCTCGCGGCAACCGGCGACACCTCGAGTGCGGCCATCGTGGCAACCGTCCTTGCGGGAACAGCCGCTATCGCCGCAGGCACCATGGCGAGCCGCAAGCGCTCTTAGGCGCCTCTGCGCACATGGCAGCTCCCGCGAAGGCCCCGAGTCCCAGCACCGTTGGACAACGCCACCGCCGAGCTCCCCTCCGGCGGTGGCGTTTTCCATATGCGTCCGCAGGGTATGCACGAGATTGTCTTTGGTCTAGCCCAACCTGCATGAGCCGGCGTGCGACAATGGGGGCCGTCGATATCACAACGCCGAGAGAAGCCCGTCATGGAAGCGCATCAAAAGCAGATAACTGTTCATGCACAGCATGCCGAAAGCGCACCAGTCATCTATCTTCCCGTGGTCATGGGCGACGGCACGGAGGTTTATGAACGCTGCCGAGAGCTCAACTGCCCGCCCTTCACGCTTGTCGGCATTGGCAGCCTCAACTGGAATCGCGAGCTGAGCCCCTGGGGATGCGACGGAACCGTGCGCGATGCCGAGCCCTTTGGTGGACAGGCCGCTGGTTTTCTTGACGAGTTGTTGAAGCAGATAATCCCAGAGGCCGAATCATCGCTCCCGCAACCGCCCACCTGGCGCGGCGTTGCCGGCTACTCGTTGGCGGGTCTTTTTGCACTGTGGGCACTTTGGCAAACAGATGTCTTTGAGCGCGCGGCGAGTGCATCGGGGTCGCTGTGGTTCCCCGGCTTTATCGACTACGCGCGCGAGCGCACGATGACAGCTACGCCCGACGCCGTCTATCTGTCACTCGGCAAAAAGGAAACCAAGACGCCCAACCGCATGATGCGGCACGTACTCGACGATACGCGCGCGATGGAAGAGCTGTTTATCGAACGTGACATTCCAACAACGCTGGAGCTCAACCCCGGCAATCACTTTACCCAAACTGACCTGCGCATGGCACGCGGCATCCACTGGATACTGACGCATTAAAAATGGCGTCCACGCGTACATACGCATGGACGCCATTTTTAATTTGGCTGAACGCAGCTACTATTCAGCAGTCTCCTCAAGCTCGGAAGTATCGAACTCAAAGTCATTACCTGGCAGGATGGCGTTGAGCACAATGCCCACCAGCGAGCCCACGGCAAGGCCCGAAAGCGAAATCGTCACGCCGCCCAGCTCCAGCACGATGGCACCGGCGGTACTGTAGGCAATGCCGAGCGAAAGCACGAGCACCAGAGCCGCCACCAGCACGTTGCGGTTGTTCTGGAAATCAACCTGGTTCTCGATGAGGTTACGCACACCAACGGCGCTGATCATGCCGTAGAGCACGAGCGACACACCGCCGATAACGCACGCCGGCATGGCGGCAATCACCGCAGCAAACTTGGGGCAGAACGAAAGCACAATGGCGCAGCAGGCGGCAATGCGAATCACACGCGGGTCGAACACACGCGTCAAGGCAAGCACGCCGGTGTTCTCGCCATACGTCGTATTGGCGGGGGCGCCAAAGAGCGATGCCAAGATGGTCGCCAGGCCATCGCCGAGCAGGGTACGGTGCAGACCGGGATTGGCAATGTAATTGCGTTCGCAGGTAGAGCCAATGGCGGAGATATCGCCGATATGCTCGATCATAGTTGCAAAGGCCAGCGGCATGATGGTGATGATGGCAGTCGTGGCAAGACCGCTATCGAACTGCGGTCCAAAGAGCGCAAACACGGTGTTGTCCCACACGACGGGCAAGCCAACCCAGGGGGCGGCTGCGACGCCAGAGAAGTCGACCTCGCCCAGCGCGGCCGCAACGGCATAGCTCACCACAACGCCCAGCAGAATCGGCACGATCTTGACCATGCCGCGGCCCCAGATGTTGCAGATGATGATCACGGCCACAGCGATAACGGCGACAAGCCAGTTGGCCTGGCAGTTAGCAATGGCAGAGCTTGCCAGGATCAAGCCGATGGAAATGACGATGGGGCCAGTCACCACCGGCGGGAAGAAACGCATGACACGCTTGGCGCCAAAGGCGCGGAACAGGGCCGCAAGCACCGGATAGAGCAGGCCGGCACAAGCTACGCCCAGGCAAGCGTAGGGCAAAAGCTCGGCCTCGCCGTTGGGCGCAATGGCGGCATAACCCGCGATAAAGGCAAATGAGGAGCCCAGGAACGCGGGCACCTTACCGCGCGATAGAAAATGAAACAGCAGCGTGCCGATGCCGGCGAACAGAAGCGTCGCCGAAACGGAAAGGCCGGTGAGCACGGGCACGAGCACCGTGGCTCCGAACATCGCAAACATGTGTTGCAAACCCAACACAAACATGCGCGGACGGCCGAGCGACGATGCATCGTAGATGGCATCGGTGACGGCGGGCATCGAAGACTGGGACATGGAAGTCCTTTCGAATGGAAGGGCGATCAGGCATATCGGATAACCTGCCCGAACGATACGATCCGAACCATTGTACGCGATATGCAGTACCTCGCACGCGCCGCCACCTGCAAACGCTAGCGCTATTTCCAAACGCGCTCGGCAATACGCCTGACCAGCGCAATCTTTGCCCACTGCTCGTCCTCGGTCAGCTTATTGCCAATCTCGCAGCTGGCAAAGCCACACTGCGGAGACAGATACAGGTTCTCGAGCGGCACGTACTTTGCCGCCTCGCGGATGCGCTCGACGATAACATCCTCGTTCTCGAGCTCTGCCGCCTTGGTGGTCACCAAGCCCAGCACGACCTTCTTGCCGGGAGCAACGTACTTGAGCGGCTCAAAACCACCGGCGCGGGGCGTGTCGAACTCCAGATAGAACGCGTCAACGTCCTCATGCGCAAACAGGTACGGCGCGATGGGGTCGTAGCCGCCCTCAAAAGCGTAGGTGGAGTGGTAGTTGCCGCGGCATACATGCGTGTTGATAACCAGATCGTCGGGCTTGCCCTCGATGGCGGCATTGTTGAGCGCCACGCCCAGCTCGCTTACCTTTTGCAGGTCGACCGGGCTCATGCCGGTTTTGGCAACAAAATCGGTATCGCAGTAGATGCCCCAGGTGCAGTCATCAAACTGGATGTTGCGGCAGCCCGCGGCATACAGGTCAGCAATCACGGTGCGGTATGCTGCGGCAATGGCATCGACGAGCTCTTCGTCGGTCTTGTAGACGGCGTGCAGACTCTCCTGCTGGCCATCGCAGCGGTCGAGTGTGACTTCGGAGAACGTCTGGATCGGCGCCGGAATGGTCTGGCGCGCGACCTGGCCCTCTCCCTCGAGCGACTTGATAAATTTGAAGTGCTCGACGAACGGATGATTCTCGCCGCTAATGGGACCGGTTACCACGGCGGTGTCGGCGGTAGTCTCCTCATCGTGGAACATGTAGCCCGTGCGCGAGGCGCGGCGCTCAATGCCGTTGAGGCCCCACATAAAATCGAGGTGCCAGTAGCTGCGGCGGAACTCGCCATCGGTAATCACCTGCAGGCCGGCAGCCTTCTGCTTGGCCACTAAGTCGCGGATGGCCTCGTCCTCGACGGCCTTAAGGCCGGAAGCGTCGAGTTTACCCGCGACATAGGCGGCACGGGCGTCCTTTACAGCCTGCGGACGAAGAAAACTGCCGACGATATCGGCACGAAACGGCGCGTTCGGTTGAATCGAAGTGCTCATAGATATCTCCCTTTGCATTGGTTGCTTTACTGGGACAGAGTATGAGCGCTCATATGGACATCGTAAAATATATGTTTATAACAGTTTGATATAGATGCTTCCTATATCAGTTTGGACTGCCATAAAGAGATTTGACCCGCGCAGAACGCAGCAGTCTAGATGTGCTGACGAATCGCTTCGATATAGGCCTGCCCGTAGCGCGTAAGTGTCGTGTTCTTGCGCGTGATGATGCCAATCTCCATGTACTCGTCTACATCGAGCGGAATCGAGATAATACCGGGGCCGTTAAGTTCATGGCTGATCACGCCCGAACACACCGTGTAACCGTTAAGGCCCATAGCTAGGTTGAACAGCGTCGCACGGTCGCGCACGCGGATATTCTTGCGGCGCTCAAAGGTCGAGGTCAGCTCCTCGGAATAGTAAAACGAGTTGTAGCTGCCCTGCTCATAGGACAGGAACGGGTAGTCTTCCAAGTCCTCGAGCGTCACACTCGAGCGACCCGCCAGCGGATGGTCGGAGCACACAAAGACATGCGGCGTAGCGCAGAAGAGTCCTTCGAATACGAGCTCGTTGGCCGCCAGCATGCGCTCGATGACCTCGCGATTGTGCTCCGACAGATACAGGATGCCGAGCTCGCTTTTCATATGCGCGACGTCCTCGATAATCTCGTGGGTCTGTTCCTCGCGCAGGGTAAAGTCGTAGCGCGCGGCATCGAACTCGCGGATCACATCGACAAATGCATTAACGGCAAAGGAATAATGCTGGCAGCTCACACTAAAGTGCGGCACCTGCTCGGACGTGCCTTTGTACTTGCCCTCGAGCAGGTCGGCCTGGTCGAGCACCTGGCGCGCGTAGCCCAAGAAGGTCTCGCCTTCCTCGGACACAATGACGCCCTTGTTGGTGCGCTCAAAGATGTGTACACCCATCTCGTTTTCGAGATCGCGAATTGACGCGGTAATCGAAGGCTGCGACACAAAGAGCCGGCGCGAGGCCTCGGTGATGCTGCCGCATTCGGCAACTTTGACGACATATCTGAGCTGCTGGAGCTTCATGGCTTTCTCCCTAGACGTTCGTGACGTCGAAACCCGTCGCGTCCATCTGACGCATAAACGACGGCATCTCCCCCGTCGCGGCGCAGGCGGCAATCTGATGCAGAGCCCCGGCAACCGCATCATCTGCCGCAGCGCCGATATGCCAGCGCGCGGCAGCCGTGACGGCCTCGTTAGCATTGGCGACTGCAACGGAATTGGGAACGGCATCGATCATGGGCAAATCGTTATCGGAATCGCCGAATACGGCCACCTCGTCGGGCGTCAGGCCCAAAGCGCGCGCCAGCTCCAGCGCAGCACAGCCCTTGTCCCAGCCGGTCGGAAGAACGTCGAACAGGCGCACGCGGTTGTTGGGAAACACGAGCGAGAGCTCCGGCACCTCGGCGGCAACACGCTCGCGCAGCTCGGCGAGCTCCTCGCGCGAACGGGCACTCCAGATATTCGCCTTGTATACCGGGGCATCGTCAACGACAGGGCGACAGGGAGCCTCTTCGCCCTTGAGCCACGCGTTGCCGCCTGACTCCATGGCGTGACGCACACGCTCGGGATCGCTTGTCACGCAATAGGCGTCGTTGTCCCAAAAGTCATCACCCAGACGGTAGACCTTCAAATAGGTATCGTCGGTCTCTTGCTCCAGGTAGTCGGCCAGGCGCATAAGGGCATCGTTATCAGTTGCGCGCGAGGCAACCGCCTCGCCATCGACAAACATCACCTGGCCGTTGCAAAACGCACCGGTCGAGAAGCACTCGGAGCGATTGCGGAACATCCAGCTCATCGCGGACGGCTGGCGACCCGAAACCGGGCCAAAATGCAGGCCCGCCGCCTGCATGGCATGAATGCCCTCGATGGCGCAGTCGCTGGCGCCATCGTGTCCAGCAGGAATCAGCGTATCGTCCATATCGGTCAGCACAAGTTTGATCATAAGGTCCCCTCGGTCATTCTCTATCCCGTCTATTGTAACGACCTGCCAATAAGGGACAGGTTTATCTTGGCAGGTTTTATCTGGGAAAATGCAGCGCCCCTGTTGCCACCTGCCAAAATAAACCTGTCCCATATTGGCAGGTGCGCTAGTATAGGGAACAACAGATTCGATGCGGGAGTGCCGGCGGTGCAAACCACAAGGCTGAGAGGGCATAGGGCCCAATCCTTTGAACCTGTCAGTTAATGCTGGCGTAGGGAGCATGCCGCCTTTACAGGGGCGCTGTCTATGCACAGCGCCCCTTTTCTATGCCAAGGAGGCATGTGCAGTGATTGATTCGGAACAGCTTAAGCAACATATGGTCAAGGCCGTAGAGGAGATTCGAGCCACCAATCCGATGGCCGGCTCCATCACCAACACGGTGACGATCGACTTTGTCGCCAACGCGCAGCTCGCCGTGGGCGGTTCGGCCGCCATGGTCTATCTGCCCGACGAGGGCGAGGCGCTCGTTGCCGGCGGCGGCGCCATCTATCTCAACATGGGCACGCTCTTCCCCATCTACGAGCAGACGATTCCCCGCGCGGCCAAGGCGGCACACGACGCCGGCAAGCCCTGGGTGCTCGATCCGGTGGGTCTGGGCATCGGTAGCCTGCGCACCCAGCTGGTAAACGAGCTCAAGCAGTACAAGCCCGCCATCGTACGCGGCAACGCCTCCGAGATCATCGCACTCTCCGGCCTGTGGGGTCTTGAGGGCGAGTCGGCCGATCTGAGCCGCGTACGTGGTGTCGATACCACCGACACGGTCGACGCCGCCCGCGATGCCGCCGTGGCGCTCGCTCGCTACACCGGCGGCGCCGTTGTGGTCTCGGGCGAAGTCGACCTGATTACCGACGGCACGACCGTTGCCAAATCCCACGGCGGCAGCCCGCTCATGTCCAAGATCACCGGCTGCGGTTGCTCGCAGGGCGGCGTGCTGGCCGTGTACGCCTGTGCTACCGATCCGTTTACGGCAGCAGTCTGCGGCACCGCCGTCTACAACGTTGCCGGCACGCGTGCCGCCGCCGTCGCCGATGCCCCGGCAAGCTTTAAGGTCGCCTTTATCGACGAGCTCTACCGCGCAACCGCCCAGGATATTGCCGACAACCGACTCGAGCTCGAGGAGGCATAAGCCATGTCCGAACCCGCAACCAATGCCGGCATGAACACGCTCGTCGCCGTGGCCATCGCCCCATGTGGCACCGGCGACGAGCTGTCCGCCGAGGTCGCCGAGGTCGTGCGCGTCATTCGCGAGAGCGGCCTTCCCAACCGCACCACCTCGATGTTCACCGAGATCGAGGGCGACTGGGACGAGGTCATGCAGGTCGTGCGCGACGCGACCTTTGTGTTGGCGAGCAAGGGCATCCGCACCGAAGTCGTGCTCAAAGCCGATATTCGACCCGGATTTACCGACACCATGACCGGCAAACTCGAGCGCATGGAAGCGCAGATCAAAAAGCAGGAGGAAGCACGATGAGCATCCGCGACAACCTTGATATCTCGGCCTATCTGGTGCTCGGCCCCGAAAACACCCTCGGACGCCCCGTGGGCGATGTGGTGGCCCAGGCGCTCGACGCCGGCTTTACCTGCATTCAGGTGCGCTCCAAGGTGGCAAGCGCCCGCGAGATCATTGCGCTGACCGGCGACGCCGCGCAGGCAATCGCACAGGCCGGCAAGACCGGTCAGGTCGCCTTGCTGATCGATGACCGTCTGGACTGTGTGCTTGCCGCGCGCGAGCAGGGCATTGCCGTCGATGGCGTGCACGTAGGCCAGAGCGACATTCCCGTCGAGGTCTGCCGCAAGCTGCTGGGCCCCGATGCCATTGTGGGCCTTTCGGCCCGTTGCGAGGAGATGCTCGAGTACGTCAAGACCGCCGACATGAGCCTGGTCGACTACCTGGGCATCGGCCCACTCCACGAGACCGAGACCAAGCGCGACTGCGGACGCGCGGCCGACGGCTCCATCATCACCAAAAGCTTTGAGGACCTGGCAGCCCTCCATGCGGCAAGCCCCGTGCCCATCGTGGTGGGCGGCGGCGTTAAGACAGCCGACTTGCCGCAGCTCAAGGCCACCGGCGTCGACGGCTTTTTCGTGGTGAGCGCCGTCTGCAGTGCCGACGACCCCCACGCCGCAGCCAAGGAGCTCGTCGACACCTGGCAGCAGGCATAGACATAGGCCGAGCAGCTGCTCCGCGGCCTCATATCTTCAGCAACGGAAAGCGCATCCCAGTTTGGACGTCCATTCTGGGATGCGCTTTCCGCATGCGGCCCTTACCCCGCTAGGTAGGCCTCCAGCGCGGGCAACGTCGCCTCCGCATCGTGGCGACCGATCTGGTAGATGCGCTCGAGCTCATCCGGTTCGCGGCACAGCGACGGCACTTTCACCGATTCGCTCGGACGCACCACAAAGATATCGCCGGCGGCCTCACGACGTGCCAAGTCATCGAGCGTGGCATTGTAGACCTCATGCCGATGCTCAAGCGCTGCGACAAACTCCGGATAGTGACGAAACACGCGACGCAGCATGGGCATCACGCTGTTGGGCTGCTTCACAAAGCCCGCCGGCTGCGTGAGCACCACGATATTGCGGTCATACCCCTGCGCAAACAGCCATGCACTGGGAATAGAATCGGCCACGCCGCCATCCAGGTACTTGCGGCCCTCAATGGCGACAGGACGCGTCGCCACGGGAATTGCCGACGACGCCCGGATCCACTCGATATCGCGCTCATCGCCATAGGGCAGGTCGTGATAGACGGCCTTGCCCGTCTCGATATCGGTACACACGCACGTAAACCGCATGGGGCAGGCGCGATATGTCTCCAGGTCGATGGGATCGCGCTCGATGGGCACCTCGTGATAGGCAAAATCGGCATTGAACATATCGCCGGTTCGCAGCCAGCTGGTCACGCTTGCGTAGCGCTTGTCGGCACAATAGGCCTTGTTATAGCGAATGGCGCGGCCGATCTGGCGCGATTTAAAGTTGTAGCCAAATGCCGCGCCCGCCGAGACGCCCACCATATGGTCGCAGGTCAAACCGTGCTCCATCCAAACGTCGAGTACGCCCGCCGTATACATACCGCGGTAGCCGCCTCCCTCGAGCGCCAGCCCCACCGTGCGCGTCATATTTGACTGTGCCATGCGACCATCTCCGTTCCTGCGTTTTAAAACGGGACAAGTATACCCGTCAACATATATCGTCCCAGTCGCATTTTTATCGAACATCGCATCGTCGCGCTACCGCTTGTCGAATAATAGCCGCCCACAGCATGTGCACCCATATATAATTGTGCACTATTGTTTACACTACTCAGCTGTTATCAACAGCGAACATTAGCCGGCAAATTAACTCAACAACGCGGCAAGGCGGGGGCCCGGATACATGCAAAGCGCTGAGCAACGACACGTGTACACAACGAGCTCGCCCGACGCAATCCGCCCCGACCTCAGAAAGTCGCTTAGAACATGGAAACTGTCAGCAATTACACCGAAACGCTCGAAAAGACCGTCCGCGACCTTCTCGAGCGTCAGGAGGATCTGATCAGGACTGCCTTTACCGACCAGCTTACCGGGCTTGGCAACCGTGGCGGCTTTGCCCGTTCCCTCGAGGAGCTCTGGGAGCAGGACGCCCCCGTTACCATGGCGTTCATCGATATCGATAATCTCAAGCACTGCAACGACGTCTTTGGGCATGACGAGGGCAACCGCTATATCTTGCAGGTAAGTCTCTATCTTAAGCTGTATATAAAGGTGGGCGAAGCGGCATTTCGCATAGGCGGCGACGAGTTTGCCATCCTATCTACGATTGCAACCGAGGACGACCTCGCCGAACGTCTGAAACACTGCCGAACGGTTCTGCTCAAAAACAACGATTCCGAGATGCCCCACTCGTTGCTTTTTTGCTTCCATTAAATCTTCCTTACTATATTCCATTGTTACCCTCCATAACTTCTGATTGTTGCCGTCTTGACGATTATGTATCTTTACATTACCTTCTGAAACATATGGCGCACCTTGTCCAGGCGGCTGTTTGGACGGCGGGGCTGGATGACCGGCTGACCGACAACGGCCTGATATCCTTTCAGCTCTGTAAGGCATACGCTCCGCCCGTTGGTGTAAAAGGCCAGATCAGTACGGTATGCCTGTATACAGCGGGCGGGAATCTCGCCAGTAAAGACAACTTCATCCTTTTTTACCTGGGCCGTTTCGATGGTGGCACAGTATTTCGGTGCATCATGATAAGCCCTGGAAAGGTATTCCTGGGGCGCATAGAGGATGAAGGAGAGATAAGGTTCCAGCAGCTGCGTCCCCGATTCCTTCAATGCCTGTTCCAATACAATCGGGGCCAATGAGCGGAAGTCCGCCGGCGTGCTGACCGGACTGTAATAAAGCCCGTATTCAAAGCAAATCTTACAGTCCGTTACGTTCCAGCCGAACAAGCCCTGCTCCAGCCCGTAACGGATACCATCCCTGACAGCGTTTTGAAAACTCTGGTTCAAGTATCCCAGCGAAACCCGGCTCTCGTATTGTACACCGGAGCCAAGCGAGAGTGGTGTAACAGACAGTCCTATGGATGCCCAAAACGGGTTGGGCGGCACCTCGATATGGATGGTGTGGCTGGCTGCTTTGAGCGGCCGCTCCATATAAATGACGGAGGGTTCCTTTACCACTGTTTCAAGCTTGTATTTTTCCGACAGCAAAGCGGAAACAACCTCCAACTGCACCCGGCCCAAAAAAGAAAGAATGATCTCATGGGTGATGGAATCCACTTCGCAACGCAAAAGCGGGTCAGTATCCGCAAGTTGCGTAAGAGCGTCCAGCAGCCGTTCTCTTTGCGCTGCCGTTTTCGGCGCAATCGCCGTCCGCAGCATGGGGAGGGGGTCCTCGCGCCACCTTTTACGAGGGAGCCGGGTTTGGTCCCCTAATACATCGTTTAACCTCACGCTGTCGCTGGGAAGGATAACAATTTCACCCTGATAAGCGGTGTCTGTCCGAACAATTTCCCCTTTGGATGGAATACGCATCTCTGTGATTTTCAGCTTTTCTCTCCCGGCCAGGGCCACCGTATCCCGCAGGCGCAGCGTTCCGCTGTATAACCGTAGATAGACACGCCGCTGGCCGCAATCGGTGTACTCAACCTTGAAAACGCTGCCGCATAGGGCGGCGCCCCCCTGTTCCCCAATCGGTTGGAACAGCCCTGTCACCGCATCCATCAACGGTTGAATGCCAAGGCCATTTTTGGCGCTGCCATGATAGACTGGGAACAGGGAGGCGTCTTGAACCCGCTGCTGTTCCTCCCGCGCAAGTTTTTCCCGGCTGATTGGTTCTCCTGCGATATACTTTTCCAATAATTCATCGTTATTTTCGATGACCGCATCCCATGCTTCTATGTCGGTATTTTCCTCCAGGACTATTTCCGGGGACAGCGACACCGTCTGCTTGATGATAATATCGGCGGAGAGCTTATCCCGAACAGACTGAACCACGCTCTGCAAATCAACGCCAGCCTGGTCGATCTTGTTGATAAAGATAACGGTGGGAATGTTCATTTTCCGCAGGGCATGGAACAGAATACGGGTCTGGGCCTGCACGCCATCTTTAGCGGAGATCACCAAGATGGCCCCATCTAAAACAGCCAAAGAGCGGTACACCTCCGCCAAAAAATCCATGTGGCCGGGCGTATCCACAATGTTAACTTTACATCTGTGCCACTGGAAGGAAGTGACTGCCGCTTGAATGGTAATCCCACGCTTCCGCTCCAAAAACATGGTGTCCGTCCTCGTTGTCCCTTTTTCGACGCTCCCCGGTTCTGAAATGGCTCCGCTGGCATATAGCAGGCTCTCCGTCAAGGTCGTCTTTCCAGCGTCTACATGGGCAAGAATTCCAATATTGATTATTTTCATGTGATTGTCCTCCCTTTACAGCCCCAAAGGGCATAAAAATCCCCAGCAGTAAAATACTTTTACCGCTGGGGATTATAAGTTGCGGACATACACATATACAGCATACACCTGTTTGTGATTGCTGTTTTTGGGGATATGTCAAAATTGATAAGGCAAAAGTATTTTTAAATTGGGTACAAAAAACTAAGCCCCTACAAAAGGAGCTATCATAATCCTTTGTTCCCACTATTTGATTATAGTTTTATTTAAGAATACCTTGCCGCATATTTTTTACTCCTTTTCTGGTTTAAATCATTGTATCACATCAGTTTTAGGAAAGCAAGTACCTAAAAGAATTTTTTCTTCCCCTTATATGTAACAATCATACCGGCTTCCTAGCGTTCAGAATGTTTTCTGCTGTCTGCTGTGGTGTTTGGTTGGAATTGTCCAACCAAAAGCCGATCCGTGGTGTTGTCTGCATTTTACTAAATACAAATTCAATGTATACAGAAAGATATAAGGAGTGGGAGGGATTCCGCCGTAGTTGGCATTGTAGGAAAATCCAAAAGTTTAGATTTTCCCACAATGCTTATCTTTTGGTCTTTGGTTCGGAATAGTGTAGTGCTGGCGGTCTATCTCTTGTTTTCGGTTGCTTGCTTCCTTACCGTACATGAGCATTTAGCTACGGAGTGTCACATGCCGACCCCGCTCTGGGCGAAGCTTCCAATCGCATGACGCTCGATGCCGACCATCGCATGTACGACTACAAGCTACGTCATGCCATGCACCTCGATCGACGCAATATCACGCAAGTCCACGCCGACGACTTCGAAATAAGCGATCGTATTTTTGACGCCTTTTCGATGCTCAACGAGGGCCGCTATTTCTTTATCGAGAACTTGGACAAACATCGCACCCTTTGGTCACAAGGTGCCTTGCGCGATCTTGGCCTTCCCTCGGAGCACATAGACAACTGTCGCGATTACTGGAAAACGCGCGTCCATCCCGACGACCTTGAGGCCTGCATCAACGACATCGACCAAGTCTACAACGGCACCAAGCACCGTCGCGTCATGCAGTATCGTGTGCGCAACGCCGTCGGCGACTACGTCCTTTGCCGTGCTCGCGGGTTTCGTATCGACGGCGACGGAAATGTCCCCTCGCTCTATGTCGGTGAGCTCGTCAACCACTCACTTGCCGAAACCGTCGACGCCGCCACAGGCCTCGGAACGCAGCGCATGCTGGCCAACGCCATCGACGCCTGCCGCCGCGATCGTTGCGAGACAGGGCTTATAGCGGTGCGCGTTCGTGGCACGACAAAGCTCAACGAGCTCTACGGGGCCGAGGCTGTCGACAACATGCTTGCCGAATACGCAGGCCGCATGCTGTCGATCACCCGCGGCAGGAGCCGGGTCTACCGTTCACGAAGCGTCCAGTTCGTCGTGCTCAGCAACGACCTAGACCACAAGGCATTCGAGCAACTGACCCGCCACCTTAAAGAGGCCGTTTTCGCTCCTGTTCGAATCGCAGGCGACACCATTACTCCCGTCTGCCTTGTCGTCCCGACCTTTTACGAGCACTTAACCCATCAAGCGACCGCCGTTTTAGGCGAACTCGACCGTCGCCTTCGCACGGCCGGCGGGCTTGTTCCCAACGACAGCCTCCCCATACCCGAGGCGGAGCGCAAAAGCGCCATAGCCGAACGTATCGACTCGCTCACGGGCCTCTATCGACCCAGCGAGTTTATGCGGCGTGCCAACGCATTTCTTAAGACAAGGCACGGCGGCGCTTGGTGTATCGCCACCGTCGACATGGGTCATATGCGACTGTTCAACGAATGGCACGGACAGGCCGAGGGCGACCGCGTGCTCGCCGATGTGGGCACGGTCCTCAAAGACATCGAGAATGCCGAGATGGGCGTCGCAGGATACTGGGGCCAAGACGACTTTTGCATTCTCATCCCCTTTGAGCACAACACCGTCCATCAAATCTATAACCGCGTTCGTGCCGCCGTGGCCAAGCATGATGACGGCGTGGGTTTCTGGCCGTCCATGGGCGTTTGCCCCATCGACCCCAACGAGGAAATCACCATCGACGCGCAGGCCAAGGCCATGTTTACCAATCGGCGCGCCAAAAACGATTTTAAGGATCGCATCGCCGTCTTTCGCCCCGAGGAATACAAGCGCGAGGTGGCGTTTCACCGCACCCTCACCGAGTTCCAGTATGCGCTCTCAAACGACCGCATCACCTACTACCTGCAGCCCCAGGTTGATATGGAAACCGGCGAGATCATTGGCGCCGAAGCACTCACCCGCTGGATTGACAAGGACGGCTCTCTCATTTCGCCCGCAACGTTTATCCCCGCACTCGAGGAAAGCGGCTTTGTGGTGACGCTCGACAAGTACATTTGGCAGGGTGTCGCCTCGTGGCTGCGCGGGCGCATCGATCGAGGACTTCGCGTGGTTCCGGTCTCGCTTAATGTGTCGCGCGTGGATATCCTTGCCTGCGACGTTGCCGAACATATGGGGGCGCTCGCCGCCCAATACAACCTACCGCCCGAGCTCATGCGCATCGAGATCACCGAGACAGCCTATACGGGAGAGTCCGAGGCCGTGGATAGGCTGACAGCCGACCTGCACACCCGCGGCTTCTCGACCTATATGGACGATTTTGGCACCGGCCAGTCCACGCTCGCGATGCTCAAGAACGTCAACGTCGACGTCATCAAGCTCGACCGCACCTTTGTGCCCACCGACCGCGATCAAGGCCGCAGCGCGCAGATCGTGTCATCGATGCTCGAGATGGCGCAGTCGCTCCATCTGCCCGTCGTGGTCGAAGGCGTCGAGACAAATGAGCAGGCAAACATACTACGCCACATGGGCGCCCGCTACGCTCAGGGCTTCCTCTACTACCGCCCCATGCCGGCGAATGATTTTGAGGCATTGCTCGATGGTGGCAAAAACAACTGATACGCTCGCGCGCAAAACACCACCGCCGAAGGGGACATTTGTCTCCATTAGCTAACTTATATCCCCAATTCAAACCGAATTGGGGATATGATACAAACCGTTGTTCTGCCCAAGGAGGTTATTCATCATGAACGAGTCATATCGCTTGGGCGAGCAATCGATTATTGCCTATCTTCAGCGACTTGCGAATGGTGTCTCGACCGCCGAACTCGATGTTTCCGTGCTGCCTGCTGAGCTACGCGCCGTTGGTGAGCAACTGCAAAAGACGCATGCCATCCTGCAACAAGAGCGCCAGCTGCTTGAGTGCAACGCCTATATCGATCCGCTCACCAACTTGGACAACCGTGGCGGACTCGACCGTCACGTCGAGCAGCTCTGGCGCAAAGGCGCCCCCTTCACCTGCGCCTATATTGACATCGACCATCTCAAGCATTGCAATGATAGGTTTGGCCACGCCGAAGGCAATCGCTATATTCTGAGCATCTGTCGCACGCTCTCCGAAACCATGGAGCACGATGAGATGCTGTTCCGTATCGGTGGAGACGAGTTTGTGCTTATCTCGCTCTCTGCAAACGAGACTGAACTCGAGCAGCGCTTGGAGCAGGTACGTGCCGGGCTGATCGAGGCGAGCTCAGGTGGCAAGGCGCCCATGATCGCTAGCTTTAGCTTTGGCTGCTCGCGCGTCAATCCACTTGCCGGCGACACGCGTCGCCAGATGACGATGGATGCCGATCGCAAGATGTATCGCTATAAGCTTATGCATCGTGTGCAGCAACCGAAAGACAATGACGCGCCGCCACACCCAATTGCCGAGCAGCTTCCGTGCAACGACCGCGTATTCCAAGCGATCTCTATGAGCTCCGAGACGCGCTATCCGTTTATCCTCAATCTCGATACGGGCGAATCACAATGGTCGGTTAATGCCGTACGCGATTTTGACCTGCCCTCCCAGCATCCCTACAACTCACTCGACTTGTGGCTTGCCCGCGTTCACCCCGAGGACCGCGACAACGTACGCGCCGAGCTCGACATGGTGATAAACGGTACGTGGCACTTCCACTACATGCAGTATCGCGTGATGGATGCCACCGAAGCATACGTGCTTTGCGACTGCACGGGCTACCGCTTGGACGGCACCGATACCGAGCCCAACATGTACGTGGGCATGATTATCAACCGCAGCTTGGCAGATACGACCGATTCCGTGACCGGCCTGGGCGACATCCACGCCCTGGTCAACGCCATTGGCGAGATGCGTCGCGTGGCACGAAACGCGGGCTTGGTCGCCATTAAAATCGACGACATCGCCAAGGTCAATGCCCGCTTTGGCTTTGATGCAGGCGACCGCGTTTTGGCAGAAAGCGCCGCCTGCCTCATGGATTGCTCGCGCGGCAAGGGTCGTCTGTTCCGCTCGACCGGACCGATGTTCGTGGCGCTCTTTGACGAGCTTGATCCCGAAGAGACCGACGCGGTTGCAGACGAAATCGAACGGTTCTTGGGATCGCCCGTGCTCCTTGGCTCATTTGAATATCAGCCGCCCCTTCGCGTGGCGACACTTCATCTGGATGCCGTCGACCGACAGCCCGTTTCCATTTTGAACGAGCTCAATGCGCTGATTAAAGAGGCGCCGCAGGTACCGGGCACCAAGCTGGACTAGCGTTATGGGGCGCATGATGGTTAATTTCCGATCCCGGGCGAACACATCGGGCAAATAGGTCGTACCCGCAGTTAGCCGAACGTCCCCGCAGTCCCTCCCGGGGCCTGGGGGCACCGTTTCGATACTCTTGGTTTACTTTGCCTGATGCAAATAAGTGCTCAACAAGATAGAACCTATCCCCCGCCACGGATATGCCCTCGAGTAAATCTGTTAAGCCAAGCCTATCAAATTCTATTGACAATTGGCTGCATTGGTCCATTTTGTCGTCCAGCCACTTCCGCTGGCTATCGCCTCATAAACACAAACCTAACGAGCCGCACGAACGACAAAGAGGCCAAGCTGAACAGAAGTAGAACCAAAACTTCAAAAACGCTGGTATTCCAATCGCGTACCCAGCCCTCTACCGCCCACAAGAAAAACAGCAGCCCCATCCATAACGTCACAGAAGAAATCAGCTTTGCGTAAGGGCGTATATCAATCTCGCTCTCCCTTTTTGTGACATCATATCCAGCAATTGAGCAGAGCCATCTTCCTCTTCGGTATTGGATTGAAAGGACAATCAAGGCAATCGAAGTCATCAAGCAAACAGCATCCTCTGTTTCCATAGAGTTTCCTTTGCTTTCCATCCTAGTTACGCATTCACAATCGAATCAAACCAAGTATGAATTACTCGATAGCAACCGCCTTAGTATAAACCATAGCCGCCGCAGCAGCCCGCCTTCCAAGGCCTCAAAGCTCGCCATCGAGGGCGACCCGCCCAGACCCCTTACAATCTGCTCGCACGAGGCCCCGCACTCCAACATCCTCTGGACCGTATCCCGCTCGTACCTGGTGAGCGTGCCTGCCGTGGGCCCTCGGGGCCGGCATCGTGCCCCACGCCATCTGCCCGCTCGTGCGATAATCCTCCGCAGAAGTCACCGACAGCAGAGGGAGTTTGTGATGAAGGTTCTTTTGGTCAATGGCAGCCCCAAGGCAAACGGCAACACCGCCCGCGCACTCGCCGAGGTCGCCGAGCAGCTCAACGCCGAGGGTATCGATACCGAGGTGTTTCAGCTAGGCGCTAAGCCCATTCGCGATTGCATCGGTTGCGGCCAGTGCGGCAAACTCGATTGCCGCTGCACCTTTGACGACGACATGGTCAACGAGTTGATTGCCGTCGCCGAGCAGGCAGACGGCTTTGTCTTTGGTTCGCCCGTCTACTACGCGCACCCCAGCGGACGTATCCTCTCTGCCCTCGACCGTGCATTCTATGCTGGCAGCAAGGCCTTTGCGCACAAGCCGGGCGCCGCTGTCGCCGTTGCCCGTCGCGGTGGCACGTCGACCACCTTCGACGTGCTCAACAAGTACTTCACCATCAACCAGATGCCCGTGGTGGCATCCACCTACTGGAACAATGTATTTGGCGCCATGCCGGGCGAGGCCGCCCAAGATGCCGAGGGCTTGGCCACCATGCGAAACATCGGCAAAAACATGGCCTGGCTGCTGCATTGCATCGAGGCGGGAAAGGCCGCCGGCATCGAGGCCCCCAAGGCCGATCGCGCCAGGACCAACTTCATTCGTTAGAGCGGCGGAACATACTATGAACGTGCAAATCTTCGGGACTAAGAAGTCGTTCGATACCAAGAAAGCACAGCGCTATTTCAAGGAGCGTCGCATTAAGGTGCAGTTTATTGACCTTAAGGAAAAGGAGATGAGCAAAGGCGAGCTCACGAGCGTGATGCAGGCGGTCGGCGGCATCGACAAGCTGCTCAACCCCAAGGCCAAGGACGAGGAGACGCTCGCGCTCATCCAGCACCTCACCCCTAGCCAGCGCTTCGACAAGTTGTTCGAAAACCAGCAGGTTCTGGCCGAGCCCATCGTGCGCAACGGCAAAAAGGCCACCGTCGGTTATTGCCCCGATGTGTGGGGAGCCTGGGAGTAGCCTGTGTTATTTGCCAGCGCTTGGGTATAAGAGCAGGCGTTTGGCATATGATTCAACTGTAAGCCATGTCTAACAAAGGAGGGCACATGCCCAACAAACCCGTGAAGATCATCATGCTTACCGGATACCTCGGTGCCGGCAAGACTACGCTGCTCAACCACATCCTCGCTAACGATGGCGGCATCCGCGCCGCCGTGATCGTCAACGATATCGGCGAGATCAACGTCGACGCCAGCCTCATCGCCGATGGCGGCCTTTCCGAGACCGACGACCTCATCCCGCTCACCAACGGCTGCATCTGCTGCACGCTTTCGGATGACCTTGCCAACCAGCTGCAGGGCATCGCCGATTCGGGCAAGTTCGACTACATCATCATCGAGGCCTCGGGCATTTGCGAGCCTATCCCCATCGCCTACACCATCTCGAGCTTCTGCGACGAGGCCAAGGTGGGCGGCGAGCCCAAGCTCGCGCTCGACAACATCGTGGCCGTGGTCGACTGCGCCCGCATGTACGACGAGTTCAACGGCGGCCGCGACCTGCTGGCCGAGGATATCGACGAGGACGACATCGAGAGCCTGCTCATTCAGCAGATCGAGTTTTGCTCCACGCTGATCCTCAACAAGACCGATACCGTGAGCCCTGAGCAGATCGCCGAGCTCAAGGCCATCGTGCGTAGCCTACAGAAGGACGCCGTGATTGTCGAGGCCCAAAACGGCGAGGTCCCCATGGAGGAGCTGCTCGACACCGGCCGCTTCGACTTTATGCGCGCCTACAACTCCGCCGCTTGGATCGAGGCCATGGAGCATCCCGAGGAGCACGACGACCCCGAGGTGCTCGAGTACGACATCGAGACCTTTGTGTACTCGCGCCGCAAGCCGTTTGACCTGCAGAAGTTCACCGATTTTGTTGAGCAGGAGTGGCCCGACGAAGTCATTCGCGTCAAAGGTCCGCTGTGGCAGACCGGCGATCCGGACATGTGCTACATGTTTGAGCAGGCCGGCCACCAGATGCGCCTGATGGAGAACGGTCTGTTTGTCGATTCTGCGCCCGAGGGCGAAAAGCAGAAGATCATCGACGAGAACCCCGAGATCATGCAGATTTGGGACGACGAGACGGGCGACCGCATGACGAGTCTGTGCATCATCGGCCGTCACATGGACAAGGATGCGCTCATCGCCGCCCTCGATGCCTGCCTGACCGACTGGCACCGCGCCTAGGCTATCGAAGCGGGCGTTTTCTGCCCACGTAACCGCCAAACCACCACGAAGGTGCCTGTCCCCTTCGTGGTGGTTTTTCATTCTGAGCCAAGGAGATTCATGTTCAATATCGTGCTGTATGCGCCCGAGATTCCGGCCAATACGGGCAACATCGGCCGTACCTGCGTGGTCACCGGTGCCCGCTTGCATCTGGTGGAGCCGCTGGGCTTTTCGCTCGACGACAAGACGGTGCGTCGCGCCGGCCTGGGCTACTGGCAAAACTTGGACGTGACGACATATGCCAGTTGGAAGGATTTCCTTGCGCGCAACGGTCTCTCCCCCGCCGACGAGCGCCTGCACCTGCTGACCAAAAAGGCGCGCCGCACCTATGCGCAAAGCACCTACCGCGACGGCGACTATCTGGTCTTTGGCAGCGAAAGCTCGGGGATTCCCGAAGAGCTGCTCGCCGCGGCGCCCACATGCTGCGAGCGCATTCCTATGCTGCGCGATTGCGACTCACTCGATAATGCCGAAGTCTGGGAAGCCCACGAGGAGGCGCTCGGGCATACCGAGGACAGCCACGAGGCTATCCTTCAACAGGACATCTGCGGCAACTTCGTCAACCCGGACGACTACCGCATCAGCGCCCTCAACCTCTCCAACAGCGCCGCCATCGTCCTCTACGAAGCCCTGCGTCAAACAGACTTTCCGGGAATGTGACAAAGGGACTGTACCTTTGTCACACAATTAGGTCCGCACCCCTACCTATACCGATTTACACCAAACGCCGCCAAAGTTCTCCGCCATCGAAGAACACGGCCGGCTATCCTTCTGCATCGCAAGCCTCAACCTCACCGTTCACAGCGGCCGTTTCCATACCCACTAGTATTGCAACACGCTCCTGTTTTTCAATGATGAATCGCTTGTGGTAGAAGATGTTGGCATATTGCAAAACACGATTCATCTGCGAGACATCAAACAAGGCGCCGACAGCGCCGCCAAATACGGGAATAGCCTTGCCGAGGGATTTTTGAGTGATATTCCTGCCAATTTGCTCGAGTACGTTTTTGAAAACACTGCTCTCGATCGACTTCTTACCGGCATTCTCGAGCGCCTTACGCGCAGCGACATTAGCAAGAGCGCGAATCTGCGTGACAAGCATAGCCGCGCCGCCCCGTGCCGCCATGGCCGTCCAGCCCTTCTTGACTGTCTGTTTCACGCCCTCCATCTCGGCCACAAGCATCACCTTACCGATTGCGAGAGCCATGCCATCAGCAGAACCTGCAGACGGAGCCATCGCGTTTGAAAACACATCGCCCGCAATGACCATTTCAGCCGGATCTTCTTTAACGTTAAATCCGTACATCATGGCCACTGACTGCACCGCACGATAATAGAGGAACATGCTGAATACGATATTGAAAGGCAGACCGGCAAAACCAGGAGCACCCGTCACCGCGCCCTCGGTCGCCGCAAGCAGCAGGTGCTTACCGTTCTCACCTGCCGCAATCTTCGCAACGTCAAAACTCCGAAGCATGAATAGCTCATCAATCGAACGGATAGTAACGTTTTCAAGAGTGGTGTTTGCGGCCTCAACAATCTGCGCCTCAGTAACGCTGTACTTGGCAGCTTGCTCCTCGATAACCTTGAAACCATCGACAACCTGCTTCATAACCTGTGCATACAGCTCTTGTTGCTGAATCTCACTTGTAAGCCCGTCGAGCGCATCTCCAACGGTAGCACGAAGATTTTCCGGTATCTTTGACCCAGCCTTATCGGTCAGCTGTTTGAGTTTTGAAGGCGCCACCATCTTTTCGTATTGCTCAGTCAATGCCTCGAGCTCGGCAAGCTCTCGATTGGTCAGTAACGGGTCGGGCAACACCCAATTACCATTACCGTCGATGAACGTCGACGACAGACCGAGTTGCTCTTGTCGCTTTGCGTTGTAGCGTTCGTTCGCCGCGGCTGCGGTTGCAGAAGCAATCCCGTTTGCAAAGTCCGAAACACCTTTAAGCGCATTATCCGCCAACGGGCTAGCGGCTTCCGCCAATTCACCCGATTTCTTTTGAGCCTCCTTGACCACATCCATAATGGCGTTTCCAGCGCCATTAAATGCTCCAGTCATTATGTTCTCCAGCGAAGAAAAACCAATACCGGACTTCTTCTGTTTTTCGAGCTTCGCCTCAACAAACTGCTGCTGTTTGTCCGACACGCCAATCACCCTTACTTAAACGTAACGTTAACATCGACATCGTCGCCGCATAGGGCTTTGACCTGTTTTTCGATCAGACCACGGGCTCTGTCATCAGATTCTTTGAGCATATTGCTCTCTTTGACCTTCTTGGTCTGCTCTTTCTTAGCCTGTTTCAACAAACCGTTCAGATCGTCTGTACTCACTTGATTCCAGTTCAGAAAACCATTGTCCTCAACATATTTCTTCAGTGTATTGGGGTCTGTTGAGAAAGAGGTAATTTCCGAGTGAGGCAATGTAACCTTTACGCTCTTGACCTCTGAGCTCTTGTCGTTCATATCAACCCGCTTGATTTCAGTCTTCACTTTATCGGCATTGATCCCGATGTCAGCCTTGCCGTCAATCGTTGCGACATATCGCTTAGACGTAAAGGGGTTTTCCCACCCAAGCGGATTCCCCGCTTCGTCAATTGAGAGCAGCTGCGTGAAGTTATATTCGTACGTCACGAGCTTTACGACCGGAGTAATCTCCTCACGAATCGAATCATCGGTGATCGTTGTGGGATTACGCGTCAAATACATCCAGATGCACCCGGCAGTCGCCACGGCTGTAACGGCCAGCAAACCGCCAAAGACAAGCTTTTGCGTTATTGTTGTAAACAAGTTAGTTTTTGCCATCCTGTTTCGCCTTTCTTTTATTAGCTCGACTTTTCCATCATCTTCCATCGTGCGCATGGCTGCACGAATCATTCTGTCGACGGCTTAATGCAAAACGCGACCGTTCGGAGAAAACGGTCGCGCTCTCTTTCCTATTCCCGCGAATTATTCCTTGACACTGTAACTCGATACTGTCGGTGCAACCCTCGAAGCGTCAACCTCGCTCATTACCTCAAACTTCACCTTCTCGCCAGGCGCCCAGGCGGATGTATCTGCGTAGCATTCTTCCGCCCTTACACCATCGGCATCGTAAAGGGCAACATTTAGAAAAACGTTTTCGAACGATATGTCGGAGGTGTTTTCGACGATTGCGGTGTACGTATAGAGGCCGTAGCCATCGTCACTTTTCTCAAAGGTCGCCGATGAGAGCAGACCGTTGATGGCCTCATCATTATGCGTCTTCTCCTCTACGGTCCTACCGTTCTTGATCAGCTCGTCAAACGCATCACGATACTCGTCATCGACCGTCAAGTCATACCGATCAACCAGTTTCTTAAGCTGTGCTGATCGTGCGTCGTAGGCCCTTTCCCATTCGTCGTAGTACTTGGGATCCGATTCCGCGTACTTCTTGACAACATCAAGCTGATTATCAAGCAGGTTGAGATAGGCGATGACGTCTTCTTGCATCTTAGTGTCTTTAAATGACGCCTTTTTGAGTTCTTTGTCGTTATCGACCTCGGTTTTAATTGCCTCTTTTCGCACTTTATTCGAGCCTAGATCAGCATCCTCTCCCAGTGAATCAAGGTAATCAGACCGCTTTTGATAGCCTTGAGCAATCACGGCCATTGCACGGTCGTCGGCATAATCAGGCTCATCGTTTTTCTTCTCGGCCTGCGAGCAGCCGCTCAGCAGAAGAGCCCCACAAAACACCGTCGCAAATAGCGCGATCGCCGCAGCTATCCCATAACGCCTTTTCATTTCGTCCTCCTTTAAATACAAAACAAAACACGATATCTAGCCACCTCGTCAAAAAGCAGACGAATTGGCAACGCGGTGGCACTATTTGGTTCCAGGGCGTGAACTGGATAAACATCGAGGGAAGGAGTGGGCTCTGTGCAATAAACTCCCCTCGTCAAAATGTCTAGTTAAAGAGGACGGACAGACGGCGAACGGTCTTATCAGTTCGTGCCCGCCCGTCTCCAACGATCGAACGTCGATGCGCTGACGTTCAGGAGCATTGCGGCCTCTCGCCTCGTAACTTCACCTCCTTCGAATGCTTTAATGACATCGTTATAGCTATCCGGGCGTTCGAGCGCCGGCCTCCCAAATCTCACGCCACGCAGGCGCGCCGACGCGATGCCCTCCGCCTGGCGCTGCTTGATGTTTTCACGCTCTAGCTGCGCCACGTAACTCAAGATTTGAAGGACTAGGTCCGCCATGAACGTTCCCGTGATGCCATCGGGCTGTTCGCGCGTATCGAGTAACGGCATATCAAGCACCACGATGGCAGCGCGTCTATCCACCGTGATGCGTCTCCATTCATCGAGGACTTCACGATAATCGCGACCCAAACGGTCGATACTTTTGATCACGAGAACGTCACCCTCGCGCAACCTGCGAAGAAGACGCTGGTACTGGGGACGTCTAAAGTTCTTACCACTTGCCTTGTCAGCGTAAATCTGACCCTGTTGAACGGGAAACCTTCCCAGTGCGTCTAACTGGCGGTCCAAGTTCTGATCCGCGGAAGAGACACGCGCATACCCAAAGATTCGATTGTCCATAATTGCCCCTATCGGCCGCCTCTTGGCAGCATCAGCTCAAGCGAGAGCCCACTCACTATAGGGCGTGCAAATTTCGCGAATGGGATGAGGTCATTTTGGTCCTCAGGCACAAGCTGTTCAAGCGCTATGCCGACAACATGCTGACTTTTAACGGTAATCAGCTGCCTTTAACTAGAATTGCTAGAAAAGAAAACCGTGATGCCGACAGGCTTTGCCGGCATGTGGCAATGTGACAAAGGGGCTGCCCCTTTGTCACATTCGGTTATAGGTAGCGGCCGGTGATGCTTGCGGGGCAGGCCACGATGTCGCCCGGCGTGCCGGCGCAGACGATTTGCCCGCCCGCGTCACCGCCGCCCGGGCCCATGTCGATCACATAGTCGGCGTTGCGGATAAGGTCGAGGTCGTGTTCGATCACGACAACTGTGGCGCCCTTGGCGACGAGGCCGTCGAACACACTCAGCAGCACCTGAACATCGAGCGGGTGCAGGCCAATTGTGGGTTCGTCGAACACGAATACGGCATCATCCTGCACGCGGCCCATCTCACTCGCGAGCTTAAGACGCTGCGCCTCGCCGCCCGAGAGCGCCGGCGTGGGCTCGCCGAGCGTGAGATAACCCAAGCCCAGGTCGTGCAGGGTCTGTAAGCGCGCCTGAACTTTCTTGAGCCCCACCGTAGCGTCGAGGGCCTCGTCCACACTCATGTCCATGAGCTGCGGCAACGTCAGTAAGCTCCCGTCCTTGCCCTCGCGATGGATATGCAAAGCCGCGTCTGCATAACGTGAGCCGCGACATGCCGGACAGACGATCTCGACGTCGGGCAAAAACTGCACGTCGAGCGATATCGAGCCCGTGCCATCGCACGTAGGGCAGCGCAAAGCGCCAGTGTTGTAGCTAAAGGCGCCCGCCTTGTAGCCGGCTGCCTTGGCCTCGGGCGTACGGGCGAAGGCGCGACGCAGCTCATCATGGATGTCGGCATAAGTCGCCACCGTCGAGCGCACGTTGGCGCCGATAGGCGTAGCGTCAATCAGGTTTGCGCGGGCAATGCCTTCGGCATCGACCCAACGCACATGTTTTGGCAGGCGCTCGCCGGCCGCCTGCGCCTTGAGCGCCGGAATGAGCGTCTCGAGCACCAACGTCGTCTTACCCGAACCCGAAACGCCCGTCACCGCGACCAAGCGACCGCGCGGGATATCGACTTCGAGCGGCTTGACGGTATGGATGGCATCGGTCGCCATGCGGATATGGCCCTGGTCGAACATTTCGTCGTCAGCCACCTGCGGCCGCAAGCGCTTGGGCTCTGAGCGCAAAAACGGGGCGATGCGGCTGCCCTGCGATTGTTCGACCTCGTCCACCGTACCTGCAGCGATAACATTACCGCCGCCTGCTCCGGCAACGGGGCCCATCTCGACCAGATAGTCAGCTTCCGCTAGAACGCGCGTATCGTGATCAACAACAATCACGGTGTTGCCGTCATCCACCAGATCGCGCATTACGCCCACCAAGCCGTCGACATTGGCAGGATGCAAGCCAATCGAGGGCTCGTCCAACACATAAAGCACGCCCGTCGATCGGTTGCGCACCACGCGGGCGAGCTGTACACGCTGGCGCTCGCCCGTGGAGAGCGTAGCACCGGCGCGGTCGAGCGAGAGGTAATCGAGCCCCAGGTCGACCAGGCGACGGGCCGTGCTCAAAAACGAATCGCAGATATCCGCTGCCATGGGCTGCATCTCGGCCGGCAAGGATGCGGGCACCCCGCGCACCCACTCAATCGCCTCGCCCAATGTCATGGCCGCGGCCTGCGCCAGATTGATACCGCGCACCTGGGGATGGCGTGCGGCCTCGGAGAGACGCGTGCCGCCACAGTCACGGCATGGCCCCTCGCGCAAAAAGCGCGCCACGCGCTTGAGGCCCTTGTCGTCCTTAACCTTGGCGAGCGCATTCTCGACGGTATAGACAGCGTTGTAATAGGTAAAATCGAGCGGCGTGGCGCCCTCGCCGTTTTTGGGAACGTAGAGAATGTGCTTTTTAACCGCCGGACCGTGGAACACGATGCCGCGCTCTTGAGGCGTGAGCTGGTTAAACGGCACGTCGGTGCGCACGCCCATCTCGCCGGCTACCTGCTTCATCAGATCCCACATGAGCGTACCCCAGGGAAGCACCGCGCCTTCGTTGATGGTCTTTGACTCGTCGGGCACCAGGCTCGCTTCGTCCACCTCGCGCATGACACCGGTGCCGCCGCAGGTAGGGCACGCACCGCCGCTGTTAAAGGCAAGGTCCTCGGCACTCGGCGCGTAGAACTCGCGGCCGCATGCGGGGCACGTGAGCGACAGGCCCGCAGCCACGTTAAGGCTCGGCTCCACACGCGCCCCGCAATGTGGGCACACGTGATGGGCACAGCGGCTAAAGAGCAAACGCAGACTGTTGTTGAGCTCGGTCATGGTACCAAAGGTCGAGCGCACGCCTGGCACACTGGGACGCTGATGCAACGCGAGTGCCGCCGGTACGTGCAATACCTCGTCCACCTGGGCGTGCTCGGCCTGCGTCAGGCGACGTCGAGTATAGGCGCTGAGCGCCTCCAGGTAACGGCGCGAGCCCTCGGCATAAAGAACTCCCAGCGCCAGCGAGCTCTTGCCCGAGCCCGACACGCCGGCAATGCCCACGAGCCTCCCCAGCGGAATATCGATATCGATGTCCTTGAGATTGTGGACACGTGCACCGCGCACCTCGATAGCCTGCGGGCTCATCTTCTGTTCCGTCACCTTTATCACCCTACTCATGCCATAAAACGCGGTCGCGGATATACTCGCCCAGCATGGGCACGGTAAACCGCACAAGGCCGTATCCGGCGGCCTCGATGACGCGCTCGCGAATCAGGCTTGCGCGATATTTACTCGCCCAGCTCTGGGTACGGTCGCAGCGCTCAATGATATCCGCCGTGCGCGTCGGCTTGTCCTCGTCAACCGCCATAGCCTCGATAAAGAGGCGCTGAGGGCTGCGCAGACCGTAATACAGAGGTGCGTCAACCGCTTCGTAGAACTCGGAGACGGCATCCGCATGGCCATTCTCGACATCGCGCCTTTCGATGACCTGCGAGCCACGCCGGACAGCAGACCGCCACATGTAATAGCCCACCAGCTGAACCATATAGGGATGCCCCATGCTCTTGCGCGCCGCAAGGTCCGCCGTCTCCGCGTCAACGTAAAGACCAGCGTCTTTGACCGTCTGGATATACGAATCGCGCACTTTGGGCAAAGATATTGCCCCCAACGTACGCTGCTGGGCACGCCGCAAAAACGTCACGCTCGGCTCTTCGAGCAGATCGTCAACCATACTGGGCAAGCCGGCGAACGCCAGCGCAAGACCGCGCTGGTCGCTATCGGGCAAGCCCGTGGCATCCTGGTCTCCGAGCACCTGCTGATAGAGGACGGCAAGAGCCGCCAGTTCCTCGATAGACACCGATTGTGCCTCGTCAATCGCAAACAAGACGCCCTTGCCCGGACCGAGCTTCTTGAGACGCTCGTTGACCAGCCCTCGCAATGTCTCGCCTTTTGCCCGCGCCGCCTCGACCGACATCCGGCCAAACGACGGCCCAAACTCCATTGACGTCACAACGGGTTTATTCGAGCGAAGCGCGTCGGCCAAGCGGTCGCACAAACCAAGCGAAGCGGAATCGGAGACAACCGCCCATCCGCGCTCGCTGGCTAGACGTTGCAGCTCCCGCAGGAGAACCGTTTTGCCACAGCCGCGGTTTCCCGTAATGAGCATGAGCCTGCCCGGCGCTCCGGCGCCGTTGTCGAGCCCTTCCTCAAAATCTTCGATGACCGACTCGCGACCGATGAGTATCGGAGGCCGCTTACCAGCTGTGGGCTTAAAGGGATTTGGATTCATATCGGCCTCCTCGGATTGGCAAACCCTGGTAACAGTTATACCAACTTATACTGAGTTATACCAATAGCATGTGACAAAGGGGCTGTCCCTTTGTCACATGTGGCCGAAAAACTCGGCGTCTGCTGCTCGCCAGGGGCGGAAGGTGGTGGGATCGATCTTTACGTGCGCCGCGGCGGGTACGTCGTACCATTTGACCGTGTAGCCGGCGCCGTGAGAGCAAAAGACCGAGTCGGGCGTGTTGGGCAGATCGGCCTCGGGCTCATAGGCGGCCGTCTCGATTACGCGCTCGGCATCATGGCAAGCCGCATAACCGGCGAACTCCAGGTACAGATGACCGCGCCCGCTCGTGTAGGCAGCCACCTCCAGCGCGTAATCCTGCACCTCGGATGCCGGCACGCGACCCACAAGCTTCGCTCGGTCTCCCGCCATCGTCGGCGGCTCGTACTCGGCACCCATGCGTGTGGCATCTGACAACGCCCGGCCCACGCACTCCCCCGGCACCTCGAGCTCAAAGTGGTACCACGGCTCCAGCAACACGTCTGCGCCGACCTCGCGCGCCTGCATCAAACCCTGGCGAATCGCGCGATACGTGGCCTGGCGAAAATCGCCGCCCTCGGTGTGTTTGGCATGCGCGCGGCCGCCCGTGAGCGTAATGCGCACATCGGTGATGGGCGAGCCCGTCAGCACGCCCAGGTGGTCGCGCTCCATAGCGTTGGTGAGTGCCAAACGCTGCCAGTTAAGATCGAGCTCGTCGGTCGAGGTCACGGTGCCAAACTGCACACCCGAACCCGCCGGCAACGGCTCCAGGCGCAGATGCACCTCGGCATAGTGGCGCAGCGGCTCAAAGTGGCCCACGCCCTCGACCGGCCGCGAAATAGTCTCCTTATAGAGAATGCCGCCGGGCTCAAACGCAACCGAAAGGCCAAAGCGATCGGCCAACACCCGCTGCACGACCTCGAGCTGCACGGCGCCCATCAACTGCAAATGGATCTGCTCAAGATGCGTATTCCAGCTTACGCCGAGCATGGGATCTTCGTCCGCCAACTCACTCAGCGCTTTAAACACCGCATGAACGTCGTGTTCGCCCGGCAGCACCGTATAGGTGAGGACCGGAGCGATGACGGGCGCATCGCCCGCGGGCTCCGCGCCCAGGGCGTCCCCTGGGCGAACGTGCGCGAGGCCCGTCACGGCGCAGATGCCGCCAGCGGCAACTTCCTGGGCAAGCTCGTATTTCTCGCCGTTATAGATGCGAATCTGGTCGACCTTTTGCTCCCATGCCTCGGTACCGGAGCGTCCGCCGATTACCTGTTTTGCGCGCAGCGTGCCGCCGGTCACCTTAACCCAAGCCAAGCGCTCGCCGCGAACACCTTGGCTGACACGATAGACGCGCGCGGCAAACTCCGGGAGCCACGCCTGTTCACGCATCAGCGCGCACATGCCATCCAGCAGCTCGCCCACGCCCTGATCCTTGAGCGCCGAACCAGCAAAGCAGGGAAAGAGCTTACGCTCGGCAACCATGCGCGACAGCGTTGCGACGGAAATCTCGCCCGTCTCAAGAAACTCCTCGAGCGCCGCCTCGTCCAACGCAGCAGCGTCCTCCCAGGCGGCACCGCCCGCCAGCAGTTCGCTGGCATCCAGGCAGCCCTCGGAAAGACGCTGCCCAAGTTGTGCCAGCAAAACATCGCGGCCGGGATTCTCCAAATCGATTTTGTTGATATAGATGAACGTCGGAATGTCATAGCGCGCAAGCAGGCGCCACAGGGTTTCGGTGTGCCCCTGCACGCCATCGTTGGCGCCCACCACCAGAATCGCGTAGTCCAGGGCACGCAGTGTGCGCTCTGCCTCGGCAGAAAAATCGACGTGGCCGGGCGCATCCACGAGCATAACGTGGGCGTCGCCGTGGTCGAGTACGGCCTGCGACGAGAAAATCGTGATGCCACGCTCGCGCTCGATCGCGTTCGTGTCCAGATGCGAATCGCCATCGTCCACGCGGCCGCGCTTGCGAATGCGACCCGCGTTGAACAGCATGGCCTCGGCCAGCGTGGTCTTGCCGGCATCGACATGCGCCAAGATTCCAACGACCGCTTGCTTCGACATGGCTCTCCTCTTATTACAAGCCCATCGCACGCGGCAACGGGCGTTCACGCTCCACACTGGATGATACAATTTACGGGCCGGCGGGCGAAGCGGGCCCTATCCCCCGACCGAGCTCATCGCCCCGCGTTGCCGCGCGGCGATTTTCGTAGGTTCGCGCCTTGCGAAAGCCGGCACCTCCCCTTAACAGCCCAGCGATCAAAAAGGCCCCACCCGGGGCCATTTTCATGTATATGGATTGCTGATACGCGTCCCCGCTCTTATGCCTCGCGCAGCCAGTCGAACGCAACACGCGGCGTGCCGTCCGACACATACACGACGCCGGCGCGCTCGAACCCCGCTTTCATGCTCGCGCCCTGCATAGGCAGGTTGTCCGCGTGCGTGTCGATACGCAGGTGGCTGGCGCGCTCCTTGGCAAAGGCAAACATCGCTGCCGCGATACCGTGCACGGTGCCGTCGGATGCCACGCGATGCAGCACGGCATGCGGAGTGTCGCTACGCCACTGACCGTCCTCGATGAGGTCATAGCACTCGTCCGGCCCCGGCAGAAAGGCAAACGTCGCCAGCACGCGTCCGTCTTCCTCGCACACATAGCTACCGCCCGCGGCGATATCGCTTTTGAGCTGCTCGGCCGAAGGCGTGCCCTCGGGCCACTGCGTGGCGTTGCCATGCGCGCGCATAAAGGCGCGGGCGGCGTCATAGATAGCCATGACGGCGGGAATGTCGGTATCGAGGGTTTTTCTGATCATCACGCGGCGACCTCACGTTTATTGGTATCACTTTGATTGAGCAATGATACCAACGTTTGGAGAGGGGCGCGAAGCAGATGGGGAGCAAAAAGCGAGCCGCCTGGTCAAAAGCCAAAAGCGAGTTTTTGGGCGCTGCCACCGGCGGCGATATGAGCGACCTGTTTGCACGCGAAGACGAGCGCCGCGACGCCCTGGACGCCGAGCGCGATGAAGCCTGGCGCTACAAGTCGTGCGAGCGCAAAAACCGTTACGACACGCGCGCCGAGGCCGAGGCAGTTATGGCCGACTGCGAAAACCGCGGACGGCGCGGTTTGGCCTGCTACAAATGCGAATACTGCGGCGGGTGGCACCTGACGTCGCACCCTTGGAAATAGGCCCCGCATCGGTGCGACGCTCACGCAGCGCCGGGCATCGCACGCAAACTACGGGCGCGGCGGCACCAAAACATCGTAGCGGACGGCCTTGCCCGCAAGCTGATAGCTCGGCTTAACGCCGGCAAGCAACGGCCCCTTCACCGGCCGCTTGATAACGACCTTACGCGGCCGCACCGCAAGCGCAGCTTCGACCAGCGTCTCCTCATCGGCACACGGCTGTTCCAGATGGTGCAAGAGTTGGAACTTCTTTTTCACCGCCGCGCTCTTGGTGCGCTCGGGAAACATGGGGTCCAGATACACCACGTCGGGAGTCGCGAGCTCGCCCTGCCCGATCAGTTCAGCTACATGGCGAAGGCCGGCAATGCTGTCCTCGCCCGCATGTAAGCGCATGCGCGACACGGCATCAGCAAGCGCCGGACCATCTGCCGCGCGATCCAAGGCATCCTTGAGCAGCGCCGCGATCACGCAATCCTGCTCATACAGATCGACAGTAAAGCCCGCGGCAGCCAGCAGCAGCGAATCCTCGCCAAAGCCTGCCGTGGCGTCAATCGCCCATGGTTGCTCGATGCCTTTTGTACGCGCAGCCTTCACCAGCAGCTCTTGCTGCAGACGGCCCTGCTTGAGCCGTGGCAGCATGCGGCCAAAATCGGCGCGCAGTTCCATCGTGCCGTCGGTGAGCGTGAGGCCCTCGGACTTCCCGGTCAGCTCAAGCCCCGCGGCACGAGCAACAGAAAAGGGATCGACGACGCCCATGGGTACTCCTTAACATGCAAAACGAATACGTGAGCGCCGTTTATGTCGGCACCCAACCGTCCGCTATTGTCCCACATGCGACATGGCCCACAGCATCCCAATGCAAAGAACCGCCATCAATCCCGTGCACACGGCAGCGATCACAGAATCACCCATGCGCCTTCCCAACGACCGCGGCTCACGCACCTGCCCTGCTCCGTACATCATGGCTCCTCCTTAAGACCAGCCCCTTGTTACAGCCTCATCATCGCAGCGCCGCACATGAGCTGCCATCGATTTGACTTACGCCCAGCTTTCCTTTTTGAAAGGTTGGACCGTACGGGCAAGAGACGCTTTCAGGCGCATGCATCGCCGCGTTGAACTACAATGTGCTTCACCATATATGCCGCAACCTGGGTGCGACAGATTCACCGCGCCCGCATCGAAAGGACCAGCTATGAGCGCCGCTCGCAAGACACTCAAAATCCTTGCCCTGATTTATTTTGTTCTGGGCATCGCCAGTCTCGTCATTGGAATCGCCGGCATCGCGACCGGCAAGTTCGAGTCCACCTACGGGCCGAACGCCATGCTCGCCACGGTCGTGCTTGTCGCCAAAGGCCTCATCGATCTCGCCGCGGGCGTTGCGGGCATCAAGGGCGCCAACAAGCCTTCGCAGGTAGGCGGCGCGTTTAAGCTCGGCATCGTCGCCGCAATCGCCACGATTGCGCAGGCTGTGCTCACGCTCCCCGCGTTTGGCGGCGACGCCATCAACTATGGCGCCTTTGTCATCGTGGTCTACGACCTGTTCTTTGTTCAGCAGGCACATGCCGTTAAGGCCGAGAACAAGGACCGCCTGTAAGCGCTCGCTTCTCATAACCTCTGCAGCCAAGCAACTAAAAAGGGCCGATCGCGCATCTCCGCGGTCGGCCCTTTACGTTTGCCCAGATAAAACCTGCCAAAATAAACCTGTCCCTTTTTGGTAGGTTAGTGGCGGTACTCGGCGATGATGAAGTCGATGTCGGTTTGAAGGGTGTCCAGGTTTGCCAGGCGCTCTTTGTCGGCGGGGCGCGTGCGGTAGTAGTACGGCGTCATCTGGAACACCGCCTCGATGTCGGCCTGGGTCTGGAGCGTAATGTTCGCAGACACCCGCTGCGTTCCGACCAACTCGAGCTCGGTAGTCTTCGGCAGCTTCTCGTCGTTGAGATATGGCGTGTCGTAGAGCACCTCCTTGAGCCCAAACAGATGACGGGCACCCGGCACCACGGTGTAGAGCGAGCCCCCGGGCGCCAGCACGCGAGAAAACTCACGCTCGTTAAAGGGAGCAAAGAGCTCGGTCACCATATCAAAGGCGCCATCAGCCACGGGGATATCCTTCATGTTGGCCACAAAATAGGTCGCATCGCCGCGCTTGGCGGCCAGGCGCACCATCTCTTTGCCCAAGTCGAACCCGTAAGCGTCCACGCCCGGCACCGCACCCATGGCGCTGGTGTAGTAGCCCTCGCCGCAGCAAATATCGAGCAAGGTCATGGGGCCGTTCGTAGACGCGGCACGTTCAGACACCCGCTCGCGCACCAGCTCGACCATCGCATCGCGCAACAGCGCATAGTATCCACGGTTCAGAAAGTCACGACGGCTGCGCGCCTGCGACTTGGGATCGCCCATGGAGTCGCCGCTCTTGGACGAGCGCAGCAGATACAGATAGCCCTCGCGCGCACGGTCAAACCGGTGTCCACCCGCACATGCAGCACCGCGCTCGTCGTCCACCAACGGCTCATGGCAAACGGGACACAACAACATGGCAACTCCTTAGCGCGAACAACACAACGCCCACCATTGTCGCACGCCTTCCCCACCTAGTCATAGAAGAGACAAGGAGTGTCCCCAGCTGCCGACAGAAAAGGAACGTCCCTAAGTGCCGGCTGGCTGCATTAGGAGTATCATCGTCTGCGCAAATAAGCACGAAAGAGCATATTAGAGATTGAGAGCGTATGGCAGGCACCGCATCTAAGCACATTGACATGACCACCGGCTCGCTATGGCGCAATATTCCCCTGTTCGCCTTCCCCGTGGCCGCCACGAGCATCTTGGAGCAGCTGTCGAACCTCATCGCCACGGTCATCATCGGTAACTTCTCGGGCGACCAGGGAACCCTCGCCATGGCGGCGGTCGGCTCCAATGTTCCGCTTACCAGTCTTATGCTCAACCTTTTTATTGGCATGTCGCTTGGCTCCAACGTGGTCATCGCCAACGCTATCGGCCGCAACGATCAGAACATGGTCAAACGCGCCGTCCATACCTCGATTTTAATGGCGCTCGTGGGCTTTGTCGTCATCGCACTGGGCGAGATCTTTGCCGAGCCCATGCTCGCTGCGCTCAACGTGCCTGCCGAGACCATGCCGCTCGCCTCGCTCTACCTGCGCGTCTTTTTGCTCAGCATGCCCTCGATCTTGCTCTACAACTTTGAGGCCGCGATCTTCCGCTCCGTCGGCATCACCCGCATGCCGCTGCAGGCGCTCGCCGTGTCCACCGTCCTCAACATTGGCCTGGACCTCATCTTTGTCCCCGTGCTCCACTGGGGCGTCACGGGCGTCGCCATCGCCACCGCCATCGCCTACACCGTCAGCGCCGCCACACTCTTTGTCCACCTGCTCAAGACCGACTCCGTCGTCCGCGTCACCCCACGCGACTTAGGCTTAGACCCCGTCGCCCTCAAGCGCATCGTCAAGATCGGCCTGCCCGCCGGCATCCAAAGCGCTGTCTTTGCCGTCGCCAACATCATCATCCAGTCCGCCATCAACAGCTTGGGCACCGAGGTCATGGCGGCATCAAGCGCCGCCATGAGCTTGGAGTACGTGTGCTACAACCTGCTCAACAGCTTTAGCCAGGCTTGCACCACCTTTGTGGGACAAAACCACGGCGCTCGCCAGATCGACCGCTGCACCAAGACGCTCAAGGTCTGCCTGATCGAAGGCGGTATCGTTGCACTCACCACGATTATCGTTATCGTCGGTCTGGGGCGCGAGATCCTATCGCTCTTTAACAGCGACCCCAACATCGTCTCGATCGGCTACATCCGCGTGTGTTCGATCTTCCCGGCATACGCCTTTAGCATGTTTTACGAAAACATGTCCGGCTACCTGCGCGGCTTTGGCATCTCGCTCATGCCCGCCCTCATCACCATGATCTGCGTCTGCGGCATTCGCTTCTATTGGGTATTCTGCGTGTTCCCGCACTTCCGTACCTTTGCGAACATCATGATGGTCTACCCCATCAGCCTGGGCACCACGGCATTCTTTATGGTCGTGGCGGTATTGCTCTGCCACCCGGCACGCACCTATCACACCGCCCAAGCCAAAGCGACAGCCCGCTAAACACCGCACTCAACGTCACGCCAGTCATTAATTGACAATATGCGAGCTCATATAGTCGATAAAACGCCTCGTGGCGATAGGCATGGTGTCCCAGCTGCGCCAAGCTGCCACCACGTCGCGCGAGGGAGCATGCACGATGGGACGTACGCGGATATCGGCCCGCATGCCCTCGACGGTACGGCGATACAGCATACTTACGCCTAGGCCCTCCTCCACCATCGCCATGATGGTGTAGTCGTCGGTGACCTCACTCGTCACGTGCGGCGACAGCCCGTGCGCCGCGAATGCATCGAGCACCAGGCTCTGCTCGCCCTCATCCAGTAACACAAACGGTTCGGACGCCAGGTCGGCGAGTGTCACCTTTTCCTTTGCCGTCAGCGGATGCGCGGCCGGCAACAATGCTACCAACTCGTCGTGATAGACCACGCGCTTCTCGAGCCCAGCGGTAAATCCGCGCGCCGTAAAACAAAAATCAACCACGCCATCGTGTACCCATTGAGCGTTGCGCGTGTAATCGCCCTGCTTGAGGGTAAAGCGTACGCCCGGGTGCAGCGCACCAAAGTCGCGGATCACGCGTGGCAACACGGTACGACTCACGTTGGTAAATGTCGCAATGCGAATATCAGTCGAGGAGAACCCCAGCAGCTCCTGGCGCTTGCCCTCGAGCTCGGCCTCAGCGGTCACAATCTGGCGCAGGAACGGCAGATATTGTTTACCGTCGCGCGTAAGCGAAACGCCCTGCTTACCGCGCTCGATAAGCGTGGTACCCAGCTCGCGCTCGAGCGCTTTGACGGCCTGGCTCACCGCACTTTGCGTATAGCCCAGTTCGTCGGCCGCGCCCTTAAGACTGCCGCAATCGACCACCATACAAACAATCTGATACCGCGATGCCATCGTGCCTCCACATCGATGTAGCCGTAAAACGTTTTGCCAGGGCTTTTTCTACTAGCATTAGTATTTCTTAATCATACTGAAGATACATTCGCTTTACTACATCCATATCTGGGAGCAGAATCCTTTTTGCGAAACCGTTCTGTAACAAAAGGAGTCCCATGGATCGCAAAAAAGCAATCGCGCTCTCATTTTCCGTTCCCGTCGCATGGGGCTTTTCGTACCCCCTCATGAAGATCGGCATGGACAGCATGAACGCCACGAGCATCGTTGCGCTGCGCTGCATCATCGCCTTTGCAGCTTGCCTTGTGCTCTTTCACAAGCACGCGCTGCGCATCAACCGTGACCTGATGGTTCGCGCCGCCATCATCGGCGCCATCATGGCAACCGAGCTCACCTGCATGTGCCTGGGCTCCAGCCTCACCTCCGCCTCCACCGCTGGCTTTTTGCAGAGCCTGACGGTCGTGATCGTGCCGTTTGCCAACGCCGCCCTGCTGCGTCGCGCCCCCGAGCGCAAGGTACTCATCGGCACCGCCATCGTCACCTGCGGTATGCTGCTGCTCTCGGGTGCCGACTTTACCAGCCTGAATCCCGGCGCGATCATCATGTTGCTCTCAGCCTTTATCTATGCCAGCCACATTATCGTAGCCAAGCGCTTTGTCGAAGAAGTCGACCCACTGGCCTTGGGTGTTTGGCAGCTGGGCTTTGGCGGCCTGTTCTCGGGCATCGCCGCGTGCACCTTTGGCGGCTTCACGCTTCCCAGCACGCCCAACGAAATCGTCGTGGTCGTCGCGCTCGCACTCATCTGCTCTGCCTACGGCTTTATCACCCAGACGCTCGTGCAGCCCCACGTGCCCGCCGAGACCACCGGCTTTGCCTTCTCGCTGGAGCCGGTCTGCTCCGCCGTCTTCTCGTTCTTCCTGGTCGGCGAGGTCCTGAGCCCCATCGCCTTCTTTGGCGCCGCCCTCATCCTCACCGGTGTGATGGTGGCAACCGTCGAGCTCCCGCGCCTTCGCTCGCAAGGACACGCTCACATGGCAGGAGCGCCCGAGCGCGTCTCGTAGACCCCACTCTTCATGCAGCCGCGGCATAAAGGCAACCGGTGCGCCTTTACAATAGATGCCAACAGAGCATCTGCCGTAAAGGAGCCCCATGGACACCGCAACTCGCGACCGCAACATAGCAACTTGGTTGGGCGATGCGCCGCAGCCGGTACGTGACACAACGAACCAGCTGCTCGAGCGCATCGCCCTTTTACGTGCCGAGCAGACTATCTACCCGGCACAAGACGACATCCTCAATGCCCTCGCCTATACGCCGGCCAACCAGGTCAAGGTTGTCATTTTGGGTCAAGATCCCTATCACGGACCCAACCAGGCCATGGGGTTATCGTTCTCGGTCCCCGCGTCGCAAACCAAGTTGCCGCCGAGCCTGCGCAACATCTATAAGGAACTCAACGCCGATCTGGGTTGTCCCATTCCCGCCACGGGAGACCTAACCCCATGGGCACAACAGGGCGTCCTGCTCCTCAACACGACGCTCACCGTGCGCGAGCATGCCGCCAACTCGCACGCCAAGCTGGGCTGGAGCACCCTGACCGATTACGTCATCGAACGCTGCTGTCAGCTGCCCCAGCCGGTCGTCTTTTTGGCATGGGGTCGCTTTGCCCAGCAGATGGTCGAAGGCAAGCTCGCCGCGACCGGCGCGGGAAAGGCAACCGGCAAGTTCTGTCTGGCCTCTACGCACCCCTCGCCGCTTTCGGCAAACCGTGCCACGGCAGAACTCCCCGCTTTTATGGGGTCGTGCCCCTTCTCCGCTGCCAATCGGCTACTCGAACAGCACGGCTCGACCCCCGTCAACTGGACTTGCCTCGGCTAAAAATCGATACATCAAAAAACGCGCCCGACGGCTTCCCATCGGGCGCGTTTCCTATTCGGGCCAAATAAATTGTGTGCGGCCGGCCTCGCCGCCATCGATCAGCAGGCTCTGCCCGGTCATAAACCGGTTGGTCACGCCCACAAAGTAGATCCACTCGGCGATCTCTTGGGCGGTGGCCCAGCGTTTAAGCGGCGTGAGCTCCATAATCTGGTTCCACAGGTGTTCGTCTTCCATCACGCAACGGTTGAGCGGCGTGATAACGCCGCCCGGGTCCACACTGTTGGCGATAGCCTGCGGCGCCAGACGGTTTGCAAGGTTCTTGGTGTAGGCGATAACGCCGCCCTTGCTGGCGGCATAGGCGGGAAACTCCGATCCCGTATGCCCGCTCGCCGACCCCACATTGACCACGGATGTAATGGCCGGCGCCGGCTTGGCGGCAAGCCCCTCCCCCACAAAGGCATAGCGCTCGGTCACGTTGATGGTGCCGCACAGGTTGGCGGCAATATCGTCGGCCGAATCCTGCGTGCCGGCAACGTTCACGATCACCTGGGGTTCAAGCTCGTCTGGAAACGAATCCGGCTCGCGGACATCGACGATCAGATGGCGATAGCGCTCGTGCTCGACTGCCGCCGGCAGCAGATCAAAGCCCACGACCTCGTGACCCTCGTCCAAAAAGCGCTGCACGCACGCGGCTCCAATACCACCCGAAGCACCCGTGATCAAAACCCGCATACTTGCTCCTTAGGCGATTGCGTGGCGCTCGAGGTACTCGGCGCCCACATTCTCACGCTCCCAGCCACGCACGACCTTGTAGCCCACGGGGCTCAGGAAGACCTCGCACAGCAGCTCGGCAACAGCGCCGGTCAGCGAGCACATAAGGACCTGTACCCAGGTCCAACCAAAGAACGTGTGGCTCACCACAATGGCAAAGACCAGGTTGTCGATAAACTGGCCAACACCCGTGGACACATAGGAACGGAAGGCAAAGCTCGCAAAGTTATTCTTTTTGAGCATACGGCCGAGCGACTGGTTGAGCGTGGAGTTCACCACGGCAGAAACGAGCATTGCCAGCGAAGAGCCCAACACCACGTACCAGGTGCCGCCGATGGTGGCGTTAAGGGCGGTGTTGACCTCGATCATGCCCGTGTCATAGTAGGCGCCCCACATGCCGGGCGTGAGCGAGCACAGCCAAAAGCACAGGCTTACGGCCAGGTTGACCGCCAGCGCGAGGATAGAGATTTTGATGGATGCCTTGGCGCCAAAACGCTTGCAGATCATGTCCTGGCACAAAAACGAAACCCAGCTCACCACAAAGCCGCAATCGAGTGCCAGATACGGCAGGCTGATGAGCTCTTTGTTGGCCAGCAGGTTCATCATGATGACGCTCACGAAAAACAGCGAAACCGTTGCCGCGGGAATGCTCCGCAACAGGACCTTATAGTCCTCCATGACCTTCTTGATCATTGTGTACTCCTTTGGTTTTAGGTTTAACGAGCAGGATATCGGACCCGAACTGCTCGGACGCCCCGGTCTTGAGACGACGGTGGGTATGATAGCCGCTCACACGGCATCAGGCAAGCAACCGGCGCGGCAGCCCCGCAGGTCCACCGCGCCGATGCGCTAAAACGCTACGTTGCCAAACTCCGACAGGATAAGGTCGGGGTTGTGGTCGGTTGCCCAGTCCACGTTCCACGGGCTCGTGAACAGCAGCAGCTTACCGCCGCGCATGTCCTCGACGCGCAGGGTATCGCGCGTGAGCGAAAGGCCCGGGATGTCGATGGTGTCGGGGTCGTTTTGGATCCAGCGGATGTCCGTATAGGGCAGCGGCTGGCGACGAACCTCAACACGGTACTCGGCCTTAAGACGGCGCTCGAGTACCTCAAACTGCAGCACGCCGACCACGCCCACGATGACGCTCTCCATGCCGGCACCCAGCTCGCGGAAGATCTGGATGGCACCCTCCTGGGCAAGCTCCTCCATACCCTTCACAAACTGCTTGCGCTTGAGCGTGTCGACCTGCGTAATGCGAGCGAACATCTCGGGGGCGAACGTCGGGATCTGCGGATACTGCACGCGGCGCTTACCGGAGCACACGGTGTCGCCGATGCTAAAGATGCCCGGGTCGAACAGACCAACGATATCGCCAGCGTACGCCTCGTCCACGATGGCGCGGTCGTCGGCCATCATCGAGGTGCCCGTGGCAAGCTTAAGCTTGCGGTTGCCCTGCACATGGAAGGCATCCATGCCGCGCTCGAACTTGCCCGAGCAAATGCGCACAAAGGCAATGCGGTCGCGGTGGTTCTTGTCCATGTTGGCCTGGATCTTAAACACGAAGCCGCTAAAGTCGTTCTCGGCGGGCGCGACCGGCTCGCTGGTGAGCGTATCGGTATAGGCACGCGGCGTCGGGGCCAGACGCAGGAACTCTTTAAGGAAGGGCTCCACGCCAAAGTTGGTGAGCGCCGAGCCGAAGAACGCCGGGCTCAGCTTGCCGCAGGCCACGGCATCCAGGTCGAGCTCGTCGCCGGCGCCATCGAGCAGCTCGATGTCGTCCATCAGGTTCTTGTGGTTCTCCTCGCCGATAAGCTCATCCATGGCCGGATCGCCCAGCTCGGCCTCGACCTCGGCGACCTTCTTGGTGGCGTTGGCGTGACCGTCGCCCTCAAAGGCGATGACGCGACGGGTCTGACGGTCGAACACGCCGCGGAAGTTGCGGCCGCTGCCGATCGGCCAGTTCATGGGATAGGTGTTGATGCCCAGAACGTTCTCGATCTCTTCCATGAGCTCAAACGGATCGCGAGCCTCGTGGTCGAGCTTGTTCACAAAGGTGAAGATGGGAATATGGCGCAGCGTACAGACCTTAAAGAGTTTTTTGGTCTGGGCCTCGACGCCCTTGGCGCCGTCAATGACCATGACTGCGGCGTCGGCGGCCATAAGGGTACGGTAGGTATCCTCCGAGAAGTCCTGGTGGCCGGGGGTATCGAGGATATTGACGCAGGCGCCGTTATAGGTGAACTGCAGCACCGAGGAGGTAACGGAAATACCGCGCTCCTTCTCGATGTCCATCCAGTCCGAGACGGCATGCTTGGCCGAGCTCTTGCCCTTGACCGAGCCGGCAGTCTGGATGCTGCCGGTATAGAGCAGCAGCTTCTCGGTAAGCGTGGTCTTACCGGCGTCCGGGTGGCTGATGATCGCGAATGTGCGGCGCGACGAGATTTCATCCGACAGGCTTGCCATGCGGATCCTTTCTTGCAATGAGTGCATTACGTCGATGTAACCGCACTATTGTAGCCGCGAAATCCCGCTCTAGGGCGCCTATCAGGACAAATTCATCAGTTGGGGCCTGGGTAGCCGGCCCAATCCGAATTTGTCTCTTGCGTAACTGTACATAGTGTATATATACTGTGCTTACCGGTTATATACACGTGTAGCCCAACAGCTAAGGAGCCGCTGTGGACATCATCCTATCCAATTCGAGCGACAAGCCCATCTACGAGCAGATATCCTCGCAGGTCAAAGCTCAGATCCTTTCGGGCACACTCGCTGCGGGAGCCAAACTCCCCAGCATCCGTACACTCGCGAGCGACCTGGGTGTGAGCGTCATCACCACCAAGCGCGCCTACGCCGACATGGAGCAACTCGGGTTTATCTGCACCGTGCAGGGCAAGGGCTGCTTTGTCGCCGAGGGCAACCAAGAACTCTTGCGCGAAAATCAGCTCTGCCATATCGAAGAGCTGCTTGCGAAAGCGGCGAGCCAAGCCGAAGCCTTGGGCGTCACGCGCGACAAGCTGCACGAGATGCTCGACCTCGTAGCCCCCGAAACCATGCAGTAGCCATCTGCAAGAAAGGCTATACCATGCAAAAGTTGCTAGAACTCAAAGGTGTATCGCGCCGCGTGAGCGACCGCTTTTCACTGCGCGACGTCACGCTTGCCGTGGAGCCCGGCCAGATCGTTGGCTTTGTGGGCGCAAATGGCGCCGGCAAGACGACGACCATTCGCGCCGCGCTTGGGCTTATAAAGCCCGATGCCGGCGAGGTGCATCTGCTTGGACAGCGCTGCGACGCCAACGCGCCCGACGAGACGCAGCGCCACCTGCGCTCCCGCATCGGGCTTGTCCTGGACACGTGTCCCTTCCCCTCCACGCTCAAGGTGGGCCAGGTCGAGAAGCTCGTAGGCCCGGCATACCCCACGTGGAGCTGCGAAACGTTCGCCGGATTCATCGACCGATTTGGCCTCGATCCCAAGACGAAGGTCAAGGACCTCTCCCGCGGCATGGGCATGAAGCTGCAGCTCGCCTGTGCGCTCAGCCACAATGCCAAGCTGCTCGTTTTGGACGAAGCCACCGCGGGCCTCGATCCCATGGCGCGCGAGGAACTGCTCGACGAGTTGCTTGCCTTTGTCGCCGACGGCCAGCACAGCGTGCTGCTCTCGAGCCACATTACATCCGACCTCGATCGCACTGCCGACCGCGTCATCTGCATCGATAACGGCTCGATTGTGTTTGACCTGCCGCGCGAGGACATTACCGACCGAGCCGGCATCGCCCACTGCACCCAAGCACAGGCCGCAGAGCTTATGGCTTGCGTCGAAGGTGCCCGTGCCGCCCACCACGCCTATAGCGTGGACGTGCTCGTACCCAACCGTCGCGAGGCGCTCGAGGCCTTCCCCGAGATTCCCTGCGACCGGGCAACCATTGATGACTATCTTCGCCTCATACTGAAAGGGGCTTCGAAATGAAACGCGCCTTTATGTCTGAGCTCGCCATCGTCCGCACGCTTGTCCCGAGCATCGCGGGCGTCGGCCTGTTCATCTTCGTCGTACTAACCCTCGCCAACGCATCGGATGGCGATGCCAGTATGAGCGCCGGCGCCTGCGCGGTCAGTGCCATGTCGCCCATCGTGGTCATGAGCTCGCTGGCCGGCTACGACAATCAAAACGGATGGGAGCGCTATCGGGCAACGCTGCCCCTCTCGCGCAAAGACATCATCTGCGCACGTTACCTCTGCATTGTTGCCTTCTCGGCCATCATGGCGTGCGCGACCGTGCTTTTGAGCACCATCACTCTTCCGTTCTTCGATCACACGGGCATGCCCTCGACGGGACAGATCGTCTTTGAGACCACAATAGCCTCCGCCGCATCGATGCTCATCTCCCTCATGATGGTGTTTCTGGCACAGCCGCTGTTCTTTCGATTTGGACACATGGAGGCGCTGCGCCTTTCCGTCGGCCTGTTTGCCCTGCTCGGATGCCTTGCCATGGCCACGCTGAGCTCCTCCAACCCCATCAGCAACTGGCTCATGTCGATTGCTGGGGCGAATCCCGATCCCGCCGTCCTCGGCTGCCTGTGCGCAGGAATTGCCGTACTGGCCCTCACGCTATGTGCAATCAGCTGCACCGTCAGCACCAAGGTCTATCGGGCACGCGACCTGTAGGCAAGCAAATCTCGACCCACGCGGGCCGCAATCGGTCGCAATCGCCCATCCGCAAATCCATGGCAAACGGCATGTCCCCGGCGTGCGCCACCGTACTACTTGCGCAGCGGCTTGGGAAGCGGAATGCCGGCGGCGATAACAGCGGCGATGATCATGCAGACGATGCCCTTGAGCGGGAAGCACATGAGCAGCAGGCCCACGACCATGACGGGCTGACGCATGACGGCGCCCATCGTCGAGGCGGTGCAGACGGCGACGCAAAAGACCGGATCTGCGCCGGTGAGGATGGCAAGGCCATAGCCCAGGCTCACACCCGAGAAGATAACCGGGAAGAAGTGGCCGCCGCGCCAACCAAGGTTGATGAGGGCGGGCGTCAGCATGGCCTTAACAAGACCGGTCGCGATAAGCACGCCAGCGGGAATGGTCAGATAGGTTTCCATGAGCACATCGGCCTGGGTCTCGCCGGCAAACATGGTGTAGGGCAGGACCGTGCCACAGATGGCGAGCGCCAGGCCGGCCAGCATGGCCTTGACGACCGGGCGCTCCCCTATTGCATGGGACAGTGCCTCGCTTGCATGCTCAGAGACAAAGTACAGCCAACCGCATACGGTGCCGACCAACGCCAGCGGAATGAGCCAGACAAGTTCCAGGTTACCCACCTGGGCGGCCTCGAACCTGGGCATGCCCATGCCGCCGCCCATAAGCTGGCCGAGCAGCAGATAGGTGCCCAGACCGCCGGCAATCGCGATGCCGTAGACCACGGTCTTTTGCGCCTTGGGCAGCTTGATGGTGATCTCATCGGACGCGGAGTCCTCGCCAGCGCCCTGGCCATCGGCGCTACCGGCGAGCGGCGCCACAAAACCAAAGACGGGCGCGGTAAAGAGCGCCGTCAGGGCGGCCTGGGTACCCAGCAGCGTGAGCTGCCTAAACTCGGCACCAAAGCGACGCATGCGGTCGCCGACCCAGCTGCACAGACCCGCGATAACGCCGGTCAGGCCGGCCTCCGGTCCAATGCTTCCGCCAAACAGCAGCGGCAGCAACGCCGCGAGCGAAAGCTTGCCCAGGTTGTCGTACGGATAGCGACCGTCTTGCTTAACCTTGGCCATTACCTGGTTGAGGTCATCGGTCTTGGTGCCCGTCATCTTTTCGTACAGGCCGATCAGCAGGCCGCCCAGCAGGCAGACGAAAAACGGATACGGCAAAAACCCGAACGGGCCGCTCGCGAGCTCGGGTGAAGCGACGCCCAGCATATGCGGGATCTCGGTCCATAGATAGTCGATACCGCGCTCCATCGCAAAGAAGAACAGCCAGACCGCGGTGCCCGCAAACGCACCGGTCGCAGCCACGCTCACTAAGAACAGCGCACGGTTTTTGGGTTTTGCAAGGGTATCCATCGGGACCTCCCGTGGTCAAATCGACAAAGATACGTTTTATTGTAGGACGAGCAGGCCTCGGGCGGGCTAACCATCTACGCCGCGAACGGTGCCGTTGGGTGCCGCACGAGCGATGAGCCTAAGGCTTAGGCGCCGATAATCGATGCGATTTGACGCAGGTCGTCGGCAAAGTAGATGCCGGTCTGGCGCTGCGGGCTCGATAGGCCCTTGTCGATCATGCGCCCGAGCAGCGACTTAAGATCGTTGTAGTAGCCCCCGAGGTTGTACAGGATGCACGGCGCATCGAGATGCCCCAACGACACGGCGGACATGACCTCGGCAATCTCCTCGAGCGTGCCCGTACCGCCCGGGAAGGCGATGAACGCGTCGCCGAGCTCGATCATCTTGGCCTTACGCTCGGCCATGTCACTCGTCACGATGAGATCGTCAATACCGTCGTGTTGAAACTCTGCCTCGATAAAAAAGCTCGGCTCAACGCCCGTCACATGCCCGCCAGCATTGAGCACGCTATCGGCAAGCGCGCCCATCAGGCCCGACTTGGAGCCGCCGTATACCAGCGCGTGGCCGTTGGAGCCAATCCACGTGCCGAGCTCTCGCACTGCAGGCAGAAACGCCGGGTCGTTGCCGACGCTCGCGCCCAGGTATACCGTGATATTCATATTCAGTCCCCCTCGTCGTGACGCGCGTCGCCCGTTCTAGCGTTGGCGTCGGCGATATTCGCGCACACGGCGCGACAGGTCGGCGAGCTCGTCACGATCGAGCTCTTCCAAATGCTCGAGATCGTCCATAAAGCGCGCCATGGTGTCCTTTTGACGCATCTTGATGAGCGTGTTGCAGTAGTTCACCGCCACGCCCGTGAGCATGGCGATGTAGAAGATGCTGATGACGCTCAAAACGACAGTGATAGCGCGGGCAACCGGCGTTTCGGCCGGGATATCGCCAAAGCCGATGGTCGATACGGTCTCAAAGCTAAACCAGAGGCCGTCGCCAAACGTAAGGGTCGTGGGCTCGGACAGCCAGACGGCCGTCGAGCACAGCAGATAGAAGACGAGAAACAGGCCCGTGATGCGTGCAAAGCCAGCCTGGCGCAACACGTCGGCAAGCGTCCTCAACTTGTTCATCGCGACCCCTTTTCCAGACGCCCAATCACATTCGCTCGTTATTGTCCCACACCCGGCAGAAAGGGACTGTCCCCAACTGCCGGGAGTGACCGTTTAGCGGTGCGGCGGCTGAATGGGCAGGCTGAGCTGGTATCCTTATGCGAAACTGTCTCAACTCGATAGGATTTCATGTGAAACCTTCCGCCGTCCTTCGCTTGGCTCTATATCGCACCCTGGCCGTCGCGCTTGCCGCGCTCGCCATACTGAGCGCCGTCATGCCCGCCCCCGCCTTTGCCGCCGACTCCGACCAGCAGGTCAAGACGGTCCGCGTTGGCTGGCTCGTCAACAACAAAGGCTTCCAGGAAGGCATGCCGGGCGAGCGACTCTCGGGGTGGGGCTACGAGTACCTCCAGACCCTCTCGTATTACACAAAGGGCTGGCAATACGAATACGTTAGCGGCACCTTCTCCGAGCTTATGGACATGCTCGAAGCAGGCGAAATCGACCTCATGCCCAACATCTCGTATTCGGCAGAACGCGAGCAGAAGCTGCTCTTTTCCTCGAACCCCGAGGGCACCGAGCGCTACTACATCTACGCCAGGCCCGACCGCGACGATCTGGCCAAGGGTGACCCCCAGGCGCTCCAAGGCCTCACCATCGGCTGCAACTCTGGCGTTATGCAAACTATCGTCGGCCAGCAGTGGCTCGCCGACGAAGGCGTCACCTGCACCTATAAAGAAATCGACACCGGCAGCGCCCTCTTTGAGGCGCTTGCAGACGGCGAGGTCGACGCCGTCATCATGAACGATACCATTTCGTCGCCCGATGCGTCACCCATGTTCTACGTAGGCTCGAGCGACTACTATTTTGCCGTTCCCAAAAGCCGCCCCGATCTGATGAACGACATCAACGCCGCCATGACGACCATCGCCCGCGATAACCCGCGCTATAACGAGGAAGTCAAATCGAGTTACTCGGCCCAAAACAGTGGCTCGTCATCGCTCACCGGCCCCGAGACCACCTGGCTCAAAACAAACGGCAATACCATCACGCTCGGCTATCTTAAAAACCAACTTCCCTACTGCACGCAAAATGACGACGGCGAGATGGAAGGATCGCTCGCCTCGCTTGCAACGACGTTGCACGACAAGTTTGGTATTACGGTCAAAACAATCGCACTCTCGAGCAACAAACAAATGATCAAAGCCCTTTCCAACGGGACCATCGATGTCGCTCTGCCGTTGTTTCGCGACTACTGGCTCGCCGAGCAGACAGGGGTCATCCAGTCAAACTCGATGGGAACGGTTTCGCTGACCGCCATTCACAGTGGCAAAAACCTGAACAGCGACCTTAAGAACATCGCTTGTACAAAGAGCACAATCGTTAACCGTTTTGAGCTCGAAAGTCTCTTTCCGAACGCAACGGTAACCGAGTATTCGAATGACGGCGAGGTGCTCAAAGCCCTCGATGAGGGGAAGGCACGTTGCATCATTGTCCCCAGCACGCGCCTGGAAACTCTCCGCGACATCTACGACATCGAGGATTTCGAAACACAGGAACTCACCAACACGGCACAACTATCGTGTTTAATTTCGCGCGGCAAGCCCGAGCTGCTGGGAATCATCAATAAGGGCATCGTCAATGCAGGTGAATCGCTCTCTGCAAACAGCTATTTCCCCACATCGTACTCGGCGCAAGAATCGGATGCGTTCCGACTTCTCTACCGCAACCGCATCGTCATTGCGGCAGTCGTCATTTGCATTTTGCTCACCGGCATCGTCATCCTTGTCTGGTCGCTTTACCGCGCACAGGAGGAACGGCAGAAAGCCGATGCCGCCAACGCCGCCAAAACCGCTTTCCTCACGCGCATGAGCCACGACATCCGCACGCCGCTCAACGGCATCCTAGGCCTTATCGAAATTGAGGAATTGAGAGAAGGCGACATGCAGGTCGCCCGCGAAAGCCGCGCCAAGGCGCGCGTTGCCGCCAATCACCTGCTGTCACTGATTAACGACATCCTCGAGATGGGCAGGATCGAGGAGTGCAAAGTGACGCTCGAGCACGAATCATTCAACCTTAAAGAGCTGTGCGACAATGCGCTCGTACTGTGCAAGCTCCGCGCATCGGACCGCGGCATAACCATGCTCGACACCAGCGAGCCCTACGCTGTCGACCAATATATGATCGGCAGCCCCACCCATATTCGGCAGATCCTTGTCAACCTGCTCGACAACAGCATCAAGTACAACAAGCACGGAGGCACCGTCACGTTCTCATCGACCATCAAACCGGTCGACGACGAGCACGCCGTGTTTTGCTTTAGCGTCTCGGATACCGGCATTGGTATGACGCCCGAGTTTTTGACGCACATTTACGAGCCGTTTGCCCAGGAAGGCGACGATGCGCGTAGCAAGTTCCAAGGAACCGGCATTGGCATGTCTATCGTCAAATCGCTCATCGATATGATGGGCGGCACGATTGAGATTTCGAGTGAGGTTGGCGCGGGAAGCACGTTCAACGTCCAGATACCGCTCGATATCGACAAGAACCCTCAGGCAAAAGAACGTGCGTCCAAGCAGACATACAGTTGCTCGCTTGCCGGCATGAACGTCCTTTTGGCAGAAGACAACGAGCTCAATGCCGAAATTGCCCAGGCTCTACTCGAAAGCGAAGGCATCGTCGTAACGCGCGCCGCCGACGGCAACAAAGCAGTCGACCTATACGTTAGTCGTCCCGCCGGCAGCTTCGATGCGATCCTGATGGACATCATGATGCCGGGCATGGATGGCTACGAGGCAACCCGCGCGATTCGTCTGAGCGAAAAGGCCGATGCAGCCGACATCCCCATCATCGCGCTCACTGCCAACGCCTTCAACGAGGACGCCAAGGCGGCACACGATGCCGGTATGAACGCCCATCTGCCCAAACCGCTCGACTTTAACAAGCTCAAAAACATACTCGCCCGCATCAAGAAAAACGGAACTGTTTCGCTATAGTTTGCGTTTAACCACCATGCACAGCCAGAAAGGAAGCCAACGATGTTTAGGCCCTTACGTCGAAAGAAACGCGCCATCACTGACGAGGAAGCGCGCGAGTTGCTCGCCACCTGTAAGCGCGGCGTCTTTGCCGTCAACGGCGATGATGGCTACCCCTATGCCATTCCCGTCAACTACTTCTTTGACGCCGAGCACGACAAGATTTATTTCCATGGCGCCAAGGCCGGCCACAAGGTCGATTCGCTCAGGCGTGACGATAAAGTCTGCTTTACCGTTTACGGCAACGAGTGGTACAAGGACGGCGACTGGGCTCCTTACGTCATGAGCACTGTGGTCTTTGGCCGTTGCCGCCTGGTAGATGAAGCGCCTGCGTTTATCGAGGACAAAGTCCGCCAGCTCGCGCTTAAGTACTACCCTTCTGCCGAAGAAGTCGAGGAAGAAATCGCCAAAGACATCAAGGGCGTCCAACTCTACGAGATTTCAATTGAGCATCTTTGCGGCAAGCAGATTCAGGAAAAGTAGCGAATGCGAAAAACGCGCTCGCTACCCTCTGCGCCCCATGCGCCCACGCATTTTGACGGCGTGGGCGCATGGGGCAGCACTCGAATCGAGCGCCCCCCTATACCCCAAAAACGTAGCGGTCCAGGCGCTCACACGCCTCCTTTACCCGCGAAAGGGGCAGTGCCAGATTCACGCGAATGTGGCAGGGCCCGTGGAACGGGCGGCCGTCCTGATACCCCACGCCCACACGAGCGCCCTCGTCGAGCAGCCACTGAATATCGCGGCCATGCTCGCGGCACCACTCGGTGCAGTCCAGAAACACCATGTAGGTGCCCTGCGGACGCGAATAGGACACGCCCGCAAAATGCTTGTCCACGTAATTGCAGAAGTAGTCGACGTTGCCCTCGATGACCTCATTGAGCTCATCAACCCACTCGTAGCCTTGCGGCTGGTAGGCACCGATAAGCGCATGCATGGAGAGGACGTTCATCTCGTTGTAGTGCGTCTTGTTGGACACGGCGCACACGCGGTCGCGCAGCGTCTCGTTATAGATGATGTGGTAGCTGCCGACCAGGCCCGCCAGGTTAAACGTCTTGCTGGGCGCATAGAGGGCAACCGTGCGCATGCGGGCATCCTCGCTCACCGACTGCGTCGGGATATGCTTGTGACCCGGCAGGATGATATCGGACCAAATCTCATCCGAGATCACCACGCAATCGTGCTGGCGATAGATGTCCATGGCACGTTCGATCTCGTCGCGCCCCCATACGCGGCCGCAGGGATTGTGCGGCGAGCAGAACACCGCGGCATGGATGTGGTTTTGGGCGAGCTTTCGCTCCATGTCCTCAAAGTCCATGCGCCACACGCCCCGATCGTCGAGCTTAAGCGGGCTGTGGACAATGCGATAGCCCGCGGCTTCGATAGACTTGGTAAAGCCGATGTAGGTGGGACTGTGGACCAGTACCGCATCGCCCGGCTGGACATATGCGCGCAGCGTCGACACGACACCGCCCAGCACGCCGTTTTCGTAGCCGATATGCTCCGGCGCCAAGCCCTCAACGCCGTTGCGACGGCTTTGCCATTCGATGATGCGGTCGAAGTACTCGTCACGCGGATTGAAATAGCCAAACATGGGATGCTGGGCGCGCTGAATGATGTGTTCCTGAACCGTGGGCACCGTGGCAAAACTCATATCCGCCACCCACATGGGGATGCGGTCGAAGCCCTCGTCGGGTGCGTTCGGAGCCATGTCGGGAATTTCTCCCCAGGAGTCAACGGCGATGGCGTCCATACCGTGGCGGTCGATAAGCGAGGTAAAGTCGTATTTCATGCTGAGCTCCCGTGCAAAGCGGATTGTTTCGGTAGGCGTTATTGTCCACCAGCGTGGGCGGTTTTGGAGCGGAGTTTGGCGCTTAATTTGACGGGTGCGGACGAATGGCTGGTTAGTCTCGCGCGTCGTTGATGGCGGTTATCGTCAACCTGGTTCCGTCGACCGTAAACGATATGTCAAGCCCAGCGTAAGCCAAATGGTAAACGCGGTTTGGCTCGTGTTTGCTGCCCGCACGGCGCGGATCTTGGCGGAGCACCTCGATCAAGCCGGGGAGCTTTGTGTCCGGGACCATGTCCCGCAGCGCTTGCGGGAGCTCGACATCGAGCTCTTGCCATGGCGCGTCCTCAATCCAGCCGCCCGTCGCATCCGGGTGACAGTCCGCAAACGGAATGTAAGGCTTAATGTCGTAGATGGGCGTACCGTCGCGCAGGTCGGCCCCCAGCACATGGATGATGGGACCATCGTCGGTGAGCTCGACACGATCAAGCTTGACGCAGGTGAGCCCGATGGGATTAGGGCGAAACGGACTGCGCGTGGCAAACACGCCCACGCGTTCGGCTCCACCCAGACGCGGTGGGCGCACGGTTTTCGACCATTTTGCGTTGGTGCCGGACCTGTCCTGCGTTTTGGCATCGGCGGCTATGTCCTTAGCCGTGCCGCCGGGCGTTCCGTTTTCGAAGCGCCAGAGCAGCCATAGGTGAGAGAAGGAGTCCAGACCCTCAACTGCAGCGTTGGAGGCAAATTCCGGCTCAAAGACGATGCGTCCCTGCAGATGGGGCGCCAAAAAGCTGTTGCGTGGGATGCCGAACTTCTGCGGCAGGTCGGTATGTATGTGTGCAATAGGTTCCATGCCGGTCATTGTACGGCATGGAGGCGTGGGGTGTTGCGCGCAATTCTTCGCCGCGGTCCCCGTCGTGCAACCAACGGTTGCTTGGAAGGGTGCCGGCCGCCGCGTATGCTTAAAGCAACAAACAGCAGAAAGGAGCCGTCATGGCCTTTGCAGAAAAGCTCATCGCCATCCGCCGCGACAACAATCTCACCCAAGAGCAACTCGCCGCCAAGCTCTTCGTCACACGCCAAGCCGTCAGCCGTTGGGAACGCGGCGAAGTCACGCCGGGCATCGACATGATGAAGCTCATTGCCGCCATAACCGGAGAACCGCTGTCCCACCTGCTCGAAATGCCCGAGCACTATTGCCAGAGCTGCGGCATGATACTCACGCCCGACGACTGCGGCACCGATGCTCACGGCGCAACGACCGACCATTACTGCAAGTGGTGCTACGACCACGGCAAGTACACCTACGAGACCACGATGGAGGCCATGATTGAGGATTGCGCCCCGCGCCTGGCACAAAACACCGGTATGTCGCTCGACGAAGCCGTCTCTCTCATGGGCGCCGTGCTGCCGCAATTGGAGCGCTGGCGCACCGTGCAGGAAAACGAGGAGCGCTACGGTGCCGAGGCGCGGGCGCGCTATGGCGACGAGGCCGTCGATGCAGCAAACGAGGCACTGCTGGACATGGACCCCGAGACATGGAACGACATGAAGGAACTTGAACGCGCTATTCTGGGCCAGCTCTCGATCGCCATGGGCGACGGCGAACCGGATGGAAGCGAGGCGCGCAAGCTTGTCGCAATGCACCGTCGATGGATTGGCCTTAACTGGGGACACGAACCCCAAGACGAAGCATACCTGGGCCTCGCCCACGGCTATCTTGCCGATCAGCGCTTTGTTGACTACTACGACAAGCCCTGCGGCACCGGAGCTACGGCGTTTCTGGTACAGGCCATCGAGTCGTCGCTGGCCCGCGCATAGATTGCGGCGGCTTTGGGTATTTCAATCAAAACCGCAACCGATTGGAGACACCATGGCTACTGATCATGAACTCGCGCTCTACGTTATGACTGGCTGCCCGTATTGCATAAAGGTCAAGCGCTTTTTGGCCGATAACGGCGTGACCATTCCCGAACGCAATATCTCGACTGACCCCGATGCCGAGCAGACGCTCATCGCCGTCGGCGGAAAACGCCAGGTTCCCTGCCTGTTCATTGACGGCAAACCGCTCTACGAGTCGAGCGACATCATCACCTGGACACAGAAAAACCTCCTCTAGCACTCATTGGGGACGTACTTAAATGAGTAGGTAGGAATTCAGCTTCTCAAATTTATAGAACATACGTTTGCTTTTATGCTATACTCGCCTCAAGGCATGAGACGAGTCGAGAGCTCCTGCGGAGGTCCCCAATGACACGCTGGAGCGAGCTCGGTAAGTAAGATCGGTGGTTACCGCACTCGCCCATCTCAGACAGGCTGCGCTCCTGTTCGCCGTCGCCATCAAAGAACGGCACTCACAACCAAACGTTTCCGTTATCCGTGAGTCACACAGGAGTGCATCGTTATGGCAAAAAAGATTCCAACCTTTACGTCCGACATCGTTTCGAGCGCCTGCTCAGATATCAGCGGAATCGTTGAAGCCAAGAGCCTTAATCAAAAGGGTATCGATCATGAAACTTCGCTTGAGGGGGCATTGCTCATCGGGCGCCGCCTCGAACAAGAGACCGCCGGATACCCCGTTACCAACCTCAAAGGATTGCTCTCCCCTGTCGGCGGCCATCTACACAAGCATTATGGTCCCCGCTTAGGACAATCCTATCTCACACGCTGCATTAAGTTCGCTCGCGCCGTTCCCAAAGACGTGCCACCTAGATCAGAGCTTGGCCTAACTCACTATGAGTCACTCGCTCGCATTACAAACGAGTACCTGCGTCTGGAGCTCATGAACGTCGCGGCCGACAACAGATGGTCCTCATCACGCGTCGCGCTTCACGCCAGATACCAAAGCCCACAAGATGCTCCAAGCAACAGGGAATTCCGCGAGCTCATAGCGAACCAGGAAGTTTGGCGCTTTGCACGCGCTTATACAGATGCTTGCGGAATCATCTCGCTTGAGAAGTTTGTTGAGCTTTACAATTCTTGCGCTCCCAAACCAGTCTCGATATTCGAAGTAAATGAAACCATTTGGAAAATCAGAGACGAGTCGGGGCGCATCGACAACCCCTGTATGTTATCCAGAGACGGAGAGCTGTACCTCATAACGCCGGAACTTGATGACACAGTCGAAAACAACCCTTATTACTACGACGACTACGGATATTCTTATCGAAAATATAAACGCCATAGCGAGTACACCGAGGAAATGCGTTCGTTACGCGAGCGACGTGTTCAGAGCAGGAGGGCGGCCATATTCGCTGCTCATAAACAGCATCCAATCAAAAAACTCGATTATGAGGACGTTGTCTGCGGATATGCCACCTACACACGGTTTCTTAACAATCTCAAACTGGATATCTTGAAGGATTCCAAGCTGAGTGCCGCGAGCCTTCACGCAAGAGAGGACGAATTCGATTTCATTATGGCAAAGCTCTTGCGCTCTATTGGTCTCAACGGCATGCCGACAGTGCAACAAATTAACGAAGATGCCGAATTTCTATTGATCGTCGTACGGCCCGATTTTTATGAACAAGCGAAGATAAACAAGGTCTCCAAACTCCTCTCGATAATCTATGAGAACACTCCCCTCTGGGAGTTCAACGGCCGCTCGCATACCGAACTAAGAAATGAAGAAGCGGTAGAGCCTCTCGTGCCAACTATGCAACCAACAGTCCAACCAAAACAGGCTGCTTAACCATATTAACTGCTTGTATTTTTGTCTACAAAACTGTATACATAAAGAGAGGTCCCTATGGAGCTCATCGCAATCCACCCCCATGCCCTCAAACATGGGCTGACAGAGACGGATATTACCTGCGCTTGGAACTCCGCTTTCGCATGGTTTAGGCGTGATCTTGAAAATGGAGGCATCGATTACGTTCTCGTTGGACTTGATGGAAAAAACCGCCTCATGGAGCTCATTGCTCGATGTTGCCCCGACCGAGATGGTTACATCATTTACCACGCCCTTGTCCCTCCTACGCGCAAGGTGCTCAGGGAAATCGGAATCGATCGATAGGAGGCGCTATGGACGCTAAACAGCTCGAAAAGATGATGGGGTTTGCTCCCGGTGAGCTAGAAAAAGCCGCAGCGGCATACGAAAAAGATGAGTGGCCGAAGGGCCACACCGTCAAGTTGGGAAGGCCGCCGATTTCCGATGAACCAAGCGTTGTTTTATCGGCACGTGTGGGCGAATCGGTTCTTGAAGCATTTGACGCAAAGGCAAAGCGCCATGGGCAAACGCGCACGGAGCGACTCAGGGAACTCATTACACTCGATGCAATGATTGCCTAGTCCCCTGCCGAACCAAACATGTACGTCAGCATCCAAAAACGATATTATTCGACATCCTTGGATGCTGGCGTACAGTTTTTTGCATGGGTCCGGCACAGGCGATCCGTTCTTCTCCGTCCCCAAGGGATCATTTAGCCACAAAAGCGGGCGATGGGCGCAAGCTGCTGCTCGCGAAAGACACGGTCGACAGCGGCACGGTATTCATCGACCTTTTTGGTCTTGCGTACGAGTTTGTGAACGGTCGCGGGATCGGCGAAGGCGCACTTGGCGTAGAACCACCACTCCTTCATGCGAAAGACCGCGTTACCGCCGATCTCTTCTGCATAGGCCGCAAACAGCGTGTCGTGGAAGCGCTGCAGTTCAGTTGCCGTGGCAGTAGGACCGCCCTTAACCATGCGAGCCAGCGCGGGGTTCGCAAGCAAGCCGCGCCCCAACATGACGTGACGCGTTCCGGGATAGGCCTCCACCAGCGCATCCATGTCCTCAAGATCAAAGATGTCGCCGTTATAGGCCACCGGAAACGGCGCCCGCTTCAGCGTCTCACCGTAAAACTCTTTGCGCGGCGAGCCCGTATAGCGGTCCTTTTGCACGCGCGGGTGCACAATCAGCTCTGCCAGCGGCATGCGGCAATACAGATCGAGCACGCGCTCGTATTCGTCGTCGTTCTCCAATCCCAGCCTGGTCTTGACCGACACCGGCAACGGCGAGCGTTCGCACACGTCGCTCAAGAACACCTCGAGCTCATCCAGATTGCGCAGAAAGCCCGAGCCCTTCCCCTTGGCGACAACCGTGCCCGAGGGGCAGCCAAGGTTGAGATTGACCTCGTGATAACCCATGTCGGCGAGCACCTGCGCCGCCCACACAAACTCATCCGCATTCTTGGACATCAGCTGAGGCACTACGTTAAGCCCCTGGTTATTGGCGGGATCGACCTCTTTAAACGCTTTGCCGCCAAAGCGGTTGCCTACCCGTGGCGGCGGCAAAAACGGCGTGTAATAACAATCGAGTGCGCCAAAACACTCCGCGTGCACGCGACGGAACACATGCCCGGTAATCCCCTCCATAGGGGCCAGCGATAAATACATCGACATCCATTCTCACATCAATGTGACAAAGGGACTGTCCCTTTGTCACATTTGCAAATCATCATTCGGCTGTTTATTTTGGCACACATACGTATCGGGCGGCATCATCGCGTGGGCACAGGAGCAGCCGCTCTAAACCAGGGCTGCCGTGGCACTTTTGCCGTATGACCATGCGCTCATCGATGGCGGGATTCTCTATACTGAGTCACATATGACGGCATCGCGCCACAACGACCGCCACGACACCAAGGACCCGCCATGGCAGCACTCTCCGAACAAGAACGCAAGCGCATCCAGCGATACTGCATCTGCCCCAAGGTTGCCGGCGCGGCGCTTGCCATGGCATTCGTGCTGCCCTTATCGATCATTCCTTTCGAAATGGTCGACGACATCGTCTTCCATCACGAAGGCTTCCAAGAGACAGGCATGATGACCGCCTTGGTGCTCACCGCCATCGAGCTCGTTATATTCTGCTACTGCGCTCTCGCCCCGCGCTTTGGCATGCGTGGCAAGCAGTGGAAGGAAATGCAGTACCGGCTCGCCGTCGAGCAGAGCGAGAAAGACCGCTCGGCACAGATCGCAGGCGTTGTTGGCACGCAGGCCGCCGCGCGCCTGCTCAGGAACAGTGACAACGAGACCGCGCGCAACCTGGGCGGCGCGGCAGAGGTCGCCGCTGCCGTAGGCGCCGTCGCCACCGCGGCAGATGTGCTTGCCGAGAGCTTCGCCAACGCAAAGGCCGCGGCAGAGGCCTGTGGCGTGCCTATCCCCCGTGCAAAAAAGTGGATCGTCGCGCTTGTGGCGCTGCCCCTCGCAATCGTGTGCGGCGCCTATATCCCGCAGCTGGCGCAGGGAAACATCGAGATGCAGGAGAACGCCGCGGCTGCAGCCGAGCAGATCGCCATCGCCCGCAAGGCGCTGGAACCCTCATGCGAGTACGTATCCGCCGATGACCCCTACGAGCGATACCAAGATTACGGCTATCACGTCCGAGGCTATCTGCACGACGGCGACTCCGATGCCCAAAAGACCTATACGTACCTGGATTTTGACAACAAGGGAACGCTCGCGGAAGTGAGCTACGCGGCAGAGGTCGACCCCGATGCGAACCTCGAGGACAATCTCGCCCGTATCGAGCTCGACCTTGACGAGCTTTCCTCTGTCGTCCAAACCATAGACGTCAAGACCGCAAGTCCCGAGCTCCTAGCACCGCAGAAGCTCCCTGAAGAGTTTAGGCAGGCTTTTTTGAACGGCTCGCTCTACGAGAGAATCTCTATCAGGACGAGCGACGGCCCCGTCAAAGCGTATTACTCGTTTGATACGGAACCCGAGGACGAGTTTGACGAGTATACCCATCCAGCCATCCGCATCACGCTGATGGGCAAAACAAGCTAGGCGCAGGAGAGAAATGTGACAAAGGGGCTGTCCCTTTGTCACATTATTCGGAGCGTAGGGCTTCTACGGGGTCTTTCTTAGATGCGCTGCGGGCCGGCAGTAGGCCGGCGACGACCGTCAGCAGCACCGATATCGCAATGAGTATCAACGCATCCTGCACGGGCAGGCTCATCAGGTTGGGGACCTGCTTGGCAGCAAGCGCCCAAGCATTAACAGGAAAGCTTACGAGCACCACGACGGTAACGGCAAAGACGCCGGCAATGAGACCCTCGATAAAGGTTTCGGCATTGAACACGTTGGCCACGTTGCGCTTCGACGCGCCGATCGCGCGCAGGATACCGATCTCCTTTTTGCGCTCCAGCACGCTGATGTAGGTGATGATGCCGATCATGATGGAGCTCACCACCAGACTGATGCTCACGAATGCGATGAGCACCAAGCTGATGGTGTTCACGATGTCGGTCACCGAGCCCATGATGATGCCCATGTAGTCGGTGTACGAGATGGCCTGTTCGTCGTGGCCGGCGGCTTTGACCTGCTTGTTGTACGCATCGATGTGTTCAAGCACGCGCTCCTTGGCCTCAAAGTCGCGCGGGAAAATCTTGACCGAGATGGGGTCGGCCTCGTCCGCATAGCCCAGTGTGGTCAGGTTGTTGTCGTAGGTGAGCTTCGACGCCTTGGCATAGCTCATCATGAGCGAACTCAGGTCCTCAGCGTCCATGTTAAAGTGGATAGCGCGAGCAAAGGCGTTCGCATCCACGCGCATGGCGCTCGCCAAGTTGGCAAAACTCGAAGACATCTGCGTCGCCATTTGGTCCATGAGCCCTGCCGCACCCGCCTTGAGCTGGGTTGATACCGTCGTCGCAATCTGCTCGCTGACCGCCTTCATCACCTGATCCATAGACTGCTGCAAATACGGAGCCAGCTGCTTTTGCACATAGTCGCCCATCACCTGCTGCAGACGCTCGGCCAGGGCATCGCCGCCGAGCGCCCTGAGCTGAGCCAGGTATTGCTGGGCTGCGACATCATTCTCAAGGTACGCTGAGAATGCGGCAGCGAGCTTTGACGCGTCCTTAAGATCTTCGGGCGACAGCGCCTTAAACTGATCAGAGCGCATAAAGCCCTCAAACAGCTGGTTGGCTAGCGCTCCCACCTGCTGCATTTGCTCGGGTGTGAGTTCCAGACCGTCAAAGATGCCCGAGAAATCCGGGACCGGCGCCTTGGCCATGATGTCGCTGAAATCGATGTCTCGCCCAACACCCGAAAGGTCAATGTCCAACCCGGACAAATCGAGACCAGAAAGGTCCATGCCACCTGCCGCGCCCGAGAGCGCAGACGTATCGAGTGAGAACGCGCTCTTCAGTGCCGCCTCGTCTACGCTGAACATACTGCCCAAATCCACGCCCTGCTTGGCTTCGCCCTGCAGCTCGTCGAAGCTTTTGCCCGTAAAGACATCCGTCTCGGGGTGGGCAAGCTGCTCCTGCACAATCTGCGAATCGGCAGCACGCTCCATAAGCTGGCGAGTCAGCGCATGCGTATAGACAATGCCCGGGGACAATGCGCTCGCGTTTGCCGTCTCGTTGGGTCGCACCACGCCCACAATGCGCACGTCAATACCGTCGGCAACCTTGGCTTTCATAAAGTCGGCGTCGCCAGACATGTCAGTCCACATGCCGGTCTCTTCGTTTTTGCGATAGGCATCGGCCGGCGACAACACCTTAAACGTCGTGGACAGTGCATCGTCGTAGGTAAAGTCGCTGCCGGTCTTGGGCGTCTTGACCTTGCCGTCGGCCGTCATGGCACTGTTAACCAGGTCGTTGAGCTCATCGATATCCAGCGCGCCGATACTGTAGAGCGTGTAGTCGCCCACTGTTCCGCGGCTCGAAAGCACCATCACGGCCTCGTTGGCAGACGTAGGCCAATGGCCGGCAACGACATCGTACTGGCTGTCGAGCAGACTCTGGTCGTTGATCATCTCGTTAAAGACCGAGGTTCCCATGGATTCCATGCTCACCGTTGCCGCCGAGCTCGCGCCTCCGCTCATGGCCTCGGTCATGGCGTTGGGCACCAGCCGGACAGGCTTCTCATCGCCCTTGCCGGCACGATAGACAACCGGCGTCACGCCGTAGCCGTACTGAATGGCGTTGACCTCTTTATCGATGCCGTCGCCACCGGCATCGAGCCATGCCTTAAAGCTCGTCATATCGTTAGATTTAACGCTCGCAAACATGTCCTTTACGGCCGTGACCACCGGGATCTTATCGGTCCCCTGAGCCTTGCCACCGGCGGCGCCATCGGACGAGCCCTCGCCCTTGGATACCTCCTCATCGGCAGCCCCATGCCCGCCCATCATGGACGACAGGTCGTAATCCTGCTTGGAAATGGTGAGTGGGTAGCTCGAGAGCGTGTCCTCCTCAACCTTTTTGATGTAGCCGTTTACGCCATTGGAGAGTGCCAGGATCGCCGCAATGCCGATAATGCCAATCGAGCCCGCAAAGGCAGTCATGGCCGTACGGCCCTTTTTGGTCATAAGGTTTCGGGCAGAAAGCCCCAGCGCCGTCACAAAGCTCATCGAGGTTTTGCGCGTAGGCTTGGCCTCGCGGCGCGCGGCCTTGGCAACATCAAAGGGGTCGGAATCGTCGGTGATCTTGCCGTCCGCCAGGTTGACGATGCGCGTGGCGTACTGGTACGCCAGCTCGGGATTGTGCGTGACCATAATGACCAGACGGTCGCGCGCAACGTCCTTGAGCAAATCCATGACCTGCACGGATGTCGTTGAGTCTAGGGCGCCGGTCGGCTCGTCTGCCAGCACGATCTCGGGGTCGTTAATCAGGGCGCGGGCGATGGCCACGCGCTGCATCTGCCCGCCCGAAAGCTGGCTCGGGCGCTTGTCAACGTGCTCGCCCAGACCGACTGCCTCGAGCGCCTTGCGCGCACGTTGGCGGCGCTCGGCATGCCCCACGCCCGTGAGCGTAAGCGCCAACTCCACGTTTTCCAAAATGCTCTGATGCGGAATGAGGTTATAGCTCTGGAACACAAAGCCGATGCGGTTGTTGCGGTAGGCATCCCAATCGCGATCGTTGAAGTCCTTGGTCGAGATGCCGTCGATCAGCAGATCGCCCGAATCGAAATGATCGAGTCCACCGATGACGTTGAGCATCGTAGTTTTACCCGAACCCGAGGGACCCAGAATGGCTACGAACTCGTTATCGCGAAAAGACAGGCTTACGCTGTCGAGCGCTACCTGCGTAAACGACTGCGTAACGTACCTTTTGCAAATATCTCTGAGATCCAGCATGGACGGCAACCTCTCTCGCGCGGGCGCGCTCGCCCGCTCCCCCGCCGTTCACGTTCGGCGCGTTTGTCCTACTCTATCCTCATTTTTGGCCGATACCAGTGAGGAATGTAACGAATCGCGCCAAAAAACGAACGGGACAGCACGCCGCATGGCGCACCATCCCGCATATAACATCCCCGATGCGACAAAGAGGCTGTCACTTTGTCACATTCCAATGCGCGCTACTTTTCGAGCCCGCACGGCATAACGTTAGCGCTGCCGCGGCGAGCCTCAGTCACGGCTGCAAAGAAGCGATAGCCGCCCGAGAAGTTAAAGCACTCAAAGCCATGCTGCGCCAAAATGCGGCAAGCAATGTAGCTGCGAATGCCGCTCTGGCAAATCACGTAAACCGGCTTGGCCCGGTCGAGCTCGCCCAGGCGATTGCGCAGATCATCGACGGGAATGTTTACGAAACCATCGATATGCCCGCGCTCATACTCCCCTTCCGTACGAACATCGAGCAGCTGCACGCTGCCATCGCGTGGCAAGTTGGGCTCATCCTCCCAATGCCACTGCGCCAGTATGCCGCGATTGAGGTTCTCGATCATAAAGCCCGCCATATTGACGGGATCCTTCGCCGATGAATACGGCGGCGCGTATGCTAGGTCCAAATCCTTAAGCCTATCGCCGCGCATGCCTGCCTGGATGGCAGTCGCCAGAACGTCGATACGCTTGTCCACACCATCGATGCCCACGATTTGCGCACCCAGCAGGCGCAATCCCTGCTTCTCGAAGACAACCTTCATGGTCATGGGCGTTGCACCCGGATAATAACCCGCATGCGAACCGGGCGACAGGACCACGCTGTCGCAGTCAATTCCCGCCGCGTGTGCCGCCTTTTCGGATAGTCCCGTGCTTGCCGCCGTCAAGTCGAATACCTTGATAACCGATGAGCCCAACGATCCGAGGTAGCAGCTGTCCATGCCGGCTATGACATCGGCGACGACACGCCCCTGCTTGTTGGCGGGGCCGGCGAGCGAAATGACCGCGTCCTCGCCGGTCACCTGATGCGTGACCTGCACGGCATCGCCCACGGCATACACGTCGGCAGCAGAGGTCTCCATGCGGTCGTTGACCACAATAGCCCCCTTGATGCCCAGTTCGAGCCCCGCCTCTTGCGCCAGATGGCTCTCAGGTGCCACGCCAATGGCAAGCAGCACCATATCGGCTCCGATAGGGTCATCGCCCGCAACATGGGTGACAACGCGGCCATCAACTTCCTCAAAACCTGTCACATCGGCCTTGAGGCGCAGATCGATACCGTGCTCACGCACCTCGGTATGCAAAAGGGTCGCCATGTCGTAATCCAGGTTGTTCATAAGCTGGACGGGACGCTGCAGAAGGGTCACCTGGAGCCCCAGCTCACACAGATTCTCCGCCGTCTCGACGCCAATGAAGCCACCGCCGATCACGACGGCACTGCTCGGTCGCCGCTCTCGAACATAGCTGTGAATACGCAGCGTGTCCTCAACGGTGCGTAGGCTAAAGATTTTATCCGAGTCGATGCCCGGCAACGCAGGGCGGATCGGCTTTGCACCCGGCGACAGGATGAGCTTGTCATACGTCTCGACAAATTCCTCGCCCGTCAGCATATTGCGAACCTCGACCGTATGCGAATCGGGATGGATGGCAAACACCTCGTGACTCGTCTTGACCGCAATGCGAAAGCGATCCCAAAAGCCCTTGGGAGACTGCAGCGTCAATGCGCTCTCTTCTTCTATCACGCCGCCAATGTAGTACGGAAGCCCACAGTTGGCATACGATACAAAACCCGTGCGCTCAAAGATGACAATTTGGGCCTGCTCGTCGAGTCTGCGCAAACGTGCCGCCGCCGATGCGCCGCCCGCGACGCCTCCAACGATAACCACCTTCATAGCTAACGCACCACCTTTCCCGTGTAGCCGCTTATGCCGCCGATATTCTTGACATTGCCATACCCAGAACGCTTAAGAAAACTCACAGCTTGGTTGCTTCGCGCACCGCTCAGGCAATGCACGAAAAGCTGCGTGCCCTTTCGACGTATACCCATGATGCTACCCCGAAGCAGAAAAAAGAGTCGCTGTTTCCAGCGACTCCCCTTCAGTTGTCTGTCCCACGGACTTACTGTTCGCTCTTCGCGAGTGCCTGATCGATCAGTTTGTTGAGCGCCTCGCGCTGCTCAGCAGAGTTGATACCGCCCATGATCGGCTCTCCCACGATGTTGCCGTTCTGGTCGATCACGTAGGTGGTCGGGAACGAGTACAGGTTGGAGGTGAACTTTCCGGCCTCGCTGTCCGACTTAAACCAGATGTTTTTATACGTCACGCCCTTCTTGGAAAGCACGTCCTTGGCATCGCCCACCTCGTCTTTGTTGCCATCGAGCGTAAAGGAATTAACGCCCACGACCTGGCCGCCCTTCTCGGCAAGCTCCTTGTTGAGCTTCTCCAGATCGCCCAGCTCTCCCACGCACGGCTTGCAGGTGGTAAACCAGAAGTTCATGACGGTGACCTTGTTCTTGGAGAACAGCTCGTCGCTGTTTACATCGTTGCCGTCCAAGTCCTTGCCCTTAAAGCTGGGGAACTTCGTCTCCCCGCTCTCGCCGTTGGTCATACCCGCGGTCGAGGCATCAACGCTCTCCCCCTCGCCGGGCGTGCTGCCACATCCGGGGAACTCCTTCTCCAGCGCCATGAGCTTGTCCTCGATCTCCTTGACCTGCTGCGCGCCGGCCTTAAGCGTCTTAAGCTCGTCAGCCGCAAACTGATCCTTGGCGCCCTCGATGGTATCGAGCAAGAAGTCACCGTAGTTCTTGCCGTCCTCAATCATGGGGGTGTCTTTGTTGGCCGCAAGGAACACCTTTTCCCATAGGGCGTTATCGCTCGCAAAGATCTCATTTTCCTTTTGCAGCAGCTGCTGATACAGCTCGGCCGCCTCCTCGGCACTTGACGGCTTTTGCGCTATGAGCTCGGCAATCTGCGCATCGCCGCTCGTAGCATCCTTCGCGTCGCCCTTGGGGGCAGAGCACGCCGCGAGAGTCAACGCCAGCACGGGCAGCATCAACAGAGCCGCAATTTTTGACAGTTTCATGGTTCCTCCGTTTATATCGAAACTTATATAGGTACCTATTTGTTTTCGCAGGCTTGCGTGGACTGCGCGGGTTTGTCGCCCGTCACACCCAGCCCATAGCGAAAGCTAATAGCATCGACGGGGCACGCGCCCACGCATTTGCCGCAACGAATGCACTCGGCATGGTTGGGCGTACGCGTAACGTCCACGTCCATTTGACACACCTTGGCGCACTTGCCGCACGAGACGCATTTGCACTGGTCAACCTGGATCCCCAGCAAAGACACCTTGTTCATGAGCGCATAAAATGCGCCGAGGGGGCAAATCCATTTACAGAAGGGGCGGTAGAACAGCACGCTCAGCACCGCAACCGCAATGAGGATCGCGAGCTTCCAGGAAAAGAGCTTTCCCAGCGCGGAGCGGATTCCCGTATTCATGATGGACAGCGGAATCGCGCCCTCGAGCACACCCTGCGGGCAGATGTACTTGCAAAAGAACGGGTCGCCCATACCCACATCGTTAACCACCAAGACGGGCAGCAGCACCACGGCAAACAGTAGCACGGCATACTTGATGTACGTGAGCGGCTTGAGCTTTTTCGTGGAGAGCTTTTTGCTGGGAATCTTATGCAGAAGCTCTTGCAGCCATCCAAACGGACACAAAAAGCCGCATACAAAACGTCCCAGTAGCACGCCGATTAGAATGAGCGTTCCGGTGACGTAATACGAAAAGCTGAACTTAGACGATCCCACCACCGACTGAAACGACCCGATGGGGCACGCACCCGAGGCCGCTGGACACGAGTAGCAGTTAAGCCCCGGCACGCAGACGGCTTTGCCGGCTCCCTGGTAGATACCGCCCTTGGCAAAGTTAGGCAGGTGCATATTGGTCGCAAGCGTCGCCGCCGCCTGAATCAATCCGCGGAATCTCGCCAAAAGATGCGATGCAGTGTTTTTTCTTTTATCCAATTCCGATACACTCCAAGCACAGCCTGATTGCCTTGGCCAGCACGGCATCTGCCTCGCCGCGCATAACGCCAAAGCACACCATGGCTACCCCAACGATCAGCAAAGCCACCTGCGCCACAGGCTTAATCGCTTTGAACAATCTGACCACTCCTTTCGTTTCGCGACCCATTGGACCATACCGACTATAAAATCCGTGTTAAGCGTGAATGACTATGCAAGGAGAACGTTATGCGCATCTTGGTCGTCGAGGACGAGCGGGCGCTGTGCGATGCGATCGCACGCAGCCTGCGCAACTTGGCCTATAGCGTCGACTGCTGCTACGACGGGCAGCAGGCCCTCGATCTACTCGATGTCGAGACCTTTGATCTTGTCGTGCTCGACCTCAATCTCCCCCATGTCGACGGCATGACCGTGCTCAGGCAACTCAGGACAACTGATTGTGAGACCAAGGTGCTTGTGCTCTCGGCACGTGGCGAGGTCTCCGACAAGGTAGCGGGGCTCGATGCGGGCGCCAACGACTACCTCACCAAGCCGTTCCATCTTGACGAGCTGGCGGCACGCATACGCAGTCTCACGCTCAGGCGCTTTACGCAAAACGACGTTGTTCTAACCTGTGGATTGTTGAGCTTTGACACCAAGGCGCGCCTCGCCTCCGTGGGCGGCGAGACCCTATCCCTCACGCGCAAGGAGACCGGCATCTTGGAATACCTGATGCTTAACCAGGGGCGGCCGGTGAGCCAGGAAGAGCTTATCGAGCATGTATGGGACAGCAGCGTCAACAGCTTTAGCAACGCGACCCGCGTGCATATCTCGTCGCTGCGAAAAAAGCTGCGCGGTGCGTTGGGGCACGACCCCATCCGCAACCGAATCGGCGAAGGCTACGTTATGGAGGACGGCAAATGAAGCGGCTGTCGCTGCAGTGGCGCATCACGTTGATGACGGCACTGCTGATATGTTCAACCTGCGTACTTATGAATTGCCTGGTTGGCTACTCCGGCATGCGCTACATGGACTCGATCGGCAATGAACTATCGGCGCACAGCAAGGTGGAGGCGGCCTCGCCCAGCTCATTTGACCCGACAAACAAAGAGCTCGACGACGCGCTGACCATCGTCGTGAACGACGCCCAAGAATCGTTTGGCGCGACGAGCTGGTATATAACTGCGGCGGTGACGCTGCTCGGCGGCGTGCTGGCCTACTTTGTAAGCGGGCGCGCACTGCGACCGCTGCGCTTCTTTGCGACGCAAGTCGAGAGCGTGCGGCCCGACAACCTCGCTGACACAAAAATCAGCGAGGACGTGCCCTCTGAACTCAGGCGCTGCAGCGCGTCGTTTAACGACATGATTGCCCGCCTTGACGAGGGATTTTCCGCACAAAGACAGTTTACGGGCAATGCGGCGCACGAGCTGCGCACGCCACTTGCGCTCATGCAGGCCCAGGTTGAGCTTTTTTGCGCCGAGCACCCCGACGCCGACGCCGATACAGCGAGCCTGCTCGGGCTGCTGCAGGAGCAGACCGAGCGGATGACGCACATGACAAAGACCCTGCTCGAGATGAGCGAGCTGCGCAGTGTCCCTTGCAACGATGCGATTGACCTGGCGCCGATGATCGAAGAAGTACTCACGGACCTGGCGCCCCTTGCCGAGCAAAAGGGCATCGCGCTCGCAAGTGAGGGCGACGCGCAAACGATCGGCAGCGATACGCTAATCTATCGGCTGCTGTTCAACTTGGCCGAAAACGCCATACGTTACAGCGCGCCCAACTCGACCGTGCAAATCAACGCCTGCGCCGAAGGCGACCGTGTGCTGCTACGCGTGCGCGACCAGGGGCCGGGCATTCCCGAGCAATACCAGACGAGCATCTTTCAGCCCTTCTTTCGCGTCGACAAATCGCGCAGCAGGGCATACGGCGGCGTGGGGCTGGGACTTGCGCTGGTCTGGGAGATTGCCGCGCTCCACGGCGGCTCCATCGAGGTCGAAGAGAGCTCGGAGCGCGGAACGACCATGCTCGTGACTCTTCCCACTCGCGCACTCGGCTCATTAAAATAACGAACGGGATGGCACGCCGCGTGGCGTACCATCCCGCACATAATATCGAGGATGTGACAAAGGGACTGTCCCTTTGTCACATCTGCTAGTTCTCGTCGCCTACCAGCTGAGTTAGCTTACTCCCACTCGACCGTGCCGACGGGCTTCGGCGTGAGGTCGTAGCAAACGCGGCAAATACCGGGGACCTCGGCGGTCACGCGAGCGGTAATGCGCTTGAGCAGCGCCCAGTCGAGCTCGGGCACCTCGGCAGTCATGACGTCGACGGTGTTGATGCAGCGAATAATGCAGGGCCAGTCGTAGGCGCGCTTGCCCTCGCGCACACCGGTAGCGCGGAAATCGGGCACTACGGCAAAGTACTGCCAGATGGTCAGGCCGGCCTTGTCGATCTCTTCGCGCACGATGGCATCGGCCTCGCGCAGCGCCTCAAGACGGTCGCGGGTGATGGCGCCAAGGCAGCGGACGCCCAAGCCAGGACCGGGGAACGGCTGACGCTCAACCATGTTCTCGGGCAGGCCGAGCTCGCGGCCCACGACGCGCACCTCGTCCTTGTACAGCAGCTTGACGGGCTCGCAGAGCTCAAACTGCAGGTCATCGGGCAGGCCGCCCACGTTGTGGTGAGCCTTCACGCCATCCTGGGACTCCAGGATGTCGGGATAGATGGTGCCCTGGGCGAGGAAGCTAACCTCGTCGCCAACCTTGCGGGCCTCCTCCTCGAACACGCGAATGAACTCGGCGCCGATAATCTTACGCTTGGCCTCGGGCTCCTCGACGTCCACGAGCTTATCCAGGAAGCGATCAGTCGCGTCAACATAGACCAGGTTGGCGTCCATCTGGTTCTTGAAGACGTCGACGACCTGCTCGCTCTCGCCCTTGCGCATCAGGCCGTGGTTCACGTGCACGCAGATGAGTTGCTTGCCGATGGCCTTGATGAGCAGGGCCGCGACAACGGAGCTGTCAACGCCGCCCGAAAGGGCCAGCAGGACCTTCTTGTCGCCGATCTGCTCGCGGATTGCAGCGACCTGCTCTTCGATGAACGCCTGGGCAAGTTCGGGAGTGGTGATACGCACCATGTCGTCGGGACGCTTGTTGGGATCCATGCAGAGCTCCTTTTCGGTTCGATGGGAATGCGTTACACGTATGCAAACGCACCGTCACATGACCTCATTATATGCAGAACGAGATGCGTTTCCCATCGCTGCGACAGAGCTTTTTACAGGGGTGGTATTTTTTCCTAATGTCGAGGTCAGCTAGGCTTCGGTAGCCACCTTGGGAGCATCGCCAATAGACTCTTCCTTTATACGTTCGGCACAATCGTAGGCGATACCCACAAATTCAAGTCCCGAGCAACAGGAGTACAATTGCTGCTATTGTTGCCAGCTGTTGGGAGATGGAAGATGGACTGCGATGGCTACCCATGCGTTCCCATGCCGTTGATGTGCACTGCCTTTGTGCCGGGGCAGATGGACGCTGCGGTTGCAGGCATTTCCGACCCCGATTCGCGCGCCATTGCCACGGCAGAAGCGCTGTACTTTCGCGGACAGGCCACCCTTGCTGCCAAGACGGCGCGCCCCTATCTTGACGCCACCGATCCCGCACTGCGCTATTCCGCATGCTTTATCTGCGGATACGCCAGTCTGTCGCTCAACCGTATCGCCGACGCCCGCCGGTGCCTTGCGGGCATCCTCGATACGCCAACTGACGAGGAATCGCCCGCCGTCCACGCCACGCATATCCTGTTCGCCTCGGCCGCGAGCGTCCTGCTGCACTTGCCTTCCCCGTATTCTGCCGAAGAGTTTTATCCGCTTGCGGCGCATCTGCCCGAAGGCCTGCGCTTGTTCGCCAGCTACGTGATGGCGCATGCCCTGTACCTGCGCGGCGAATATGGCCGCAGTCTGGGCATGGCGGAAAACGCCCTAATTATGAAACAGGGAAGCTATCCCATCTCGGAACTGTTCCTGCACCTGGCAGCTTCCATGGCATACATGAGTATCAAAGACGTCGACGCCGCAAAAGCGCATTTTGGCGCCGCTTGGGACATTGCGCGCCCCGACGGCCTCATCGAGCTCATCGGCGAGCACCACGGCCTTTTACAGGGGCTCATCGAGGCGTGCCTAAAAACGCAATACCCTGACGATTTCGCGCGCATCATCGAGATCACGTACCGCTTCAGCTACGGCTGGCGGCGCATCCACAACCCCGATTCGGGCGAGGACGTTGCCGACGATTTAACGACCACAGAGTTCACCATGGCCATGCTCGCCTGCCGCGGATGGACCAACGCCGAAATCGCACGCCATATGGGAGTATCGCCGGGCACCGTCAAAAACCGCCTATCCGGCGTATACGCAAAGCTTGGCATCGGCACACGCGCCGAGCTGGTCGCGCATATGTTGCGTTAGCGACCGGGCCGCCAAGCGCATCGAACGCGTTCCGGAACCCGGCGCTTCGCTCGATCAATTTGGACATTTTGGCCATCGAACGGCACTACCGCCACGAAGCGCCTTCTCGCAAAATTGGATTATTTCCACCGATATTTGCGGGATGGGAGTCCAAGATGCTTGATCGCCGTTCGTTACTTGTTGCCGGAGCGTCCTCGCTAGCGAGCATTATGTTGCCTCGCATGCCGGGAAGCGAAAATGCCTTCCTGCTGCCGTTCGCGCCCACCGCGGCCTATGCCGACGAAGAAGGTCCCTTTAAGGTGCTCGTTCTCTCGCGCACCATGTTTGGTGTGGTCGTGGTCGACGTCGCCAACAAGAATGCGCCCATCGCAGGTGCCCAGGTCACGCTCACATCACGCTATGCCGCAGGCAAGCAGCTCACCGCCACGACCGACGACGAAGGCACGGCCATCTTTGAGGTCGCGCCGCTTTCGGAAGGCTACGTGGACGAGGCAACGCTCCTTGACGCGTACGACTTTAACGGCGGCATCTCCATTAGTATGGCGGGCTACCGTGATGTCGAGATTCCCCTTGCGCGCATTCAGGGCGGCACCGCCATAACCGCGCCCACGCGTCCGCTTTCCGACGGCGAGCCGTACTTCCGCCAGCTCACATTCGACGAATGGGACATCCAGTACGCTGAAGCCACGTTTATGGCATTGCCGAAAGACGACACGGCAAACGAGCAGCCCGATACGCACGCCTTTACCGTTCAGGCACATCTGCCACAGGGCGGACAGGCAACGCTGCGCATCAACAAAGTGACGTCTGCCGCGGGCAGCTCACCCGAAACCGTCACGCAGATCGGTCAGATCAAGGCCAGCGCATCGGGCGCGGATAATCTGGCGACGTTCACACTCGAAGACATGTTTCTCGACGCGGCATCGGGCCTTCTGGAAGAAGGGTGCAAACTGCGCTTTGTCCTCGACTATCAGGGCAAAACCTACACGCTTTCATCCCCTATGGCCGTTGTTACCGCGCCGGCCGCAAAGGCGGAATCGGGCTCGACCACCATCATTCCCACCACCATGGACCAAGAGATCACTCCGTTTGATTTCCCCGCGGCGTTTCCCGGCATCGGCGGCAATAAGTTCACGTGCTGGATACCCACATTTCCGATCCTCTTCGATTTCTCGTTTGCTGGATACGTGCTGTTTGGCGGAGGATACAAACCAGCCAGCTATATGAACGATTCGGGCAATCCTGATCCGGAATACTGGAAGAAATCACCGCGCGAGTCGGGTGCCAAGCAGGCAAACCGCTACCTCGACGAGATGGAGGGGAAGTGGAATCAGTACAAGAGCATGAGTGCCGGTTCGGGCACCGACCCAAGAAACACCAAGCTCCTTCGCCACCATTGCACGCTGCTGTTCACAATGGATATCGCCACACAGCTGTACGGCTCGCTCGCCTACGATTGGGTGGGCAAAACCTGGGGTGACAACAACGACCCCGCATACGGCAATATTAAGGCCCTCTTCCAGGTAAGAACCGACCTCAACTGGACCGAACAGTTCACCTTGGGACCGGTGCCGTTTTTCCTAAACGTCAACCCCTGGGTGCTGGCAAAACTGGCGCTCGCGGTGGGCGCCCACACGCACGGTAGCGGCGCGGCGTTTTTTAAAAACATTTCGCTCGATTGGTCAAACACGTCGGGCTCGTTCACCATCCAGATCGGGCTTGCCGTCACTTTTGGCGCCGGCGTTGCAGGCGTCGCCTCGTCTGCCGTGCGCGGCGCCGCGTCCCTCACGTTGTTCATTGGGTACGAGAAGGCGGATGGACACCAGCTTCCGCGACTGCGCGTAGGTGCGGACGTCGATGTCGATGTGATACTCCAGTTCGTCATGTTCAAGTGGACCACCAAAGCTTGGTCGGGATCGTGGCCCACACTCCTCGATTCGTGGAATTTGTCGGTGAACAATGGCGATCAGTATGTGCTCCAGCGCTCTGAGCTGGCATTGGGTGGAAATACGCCTTATACGTTGGATGCCTGCTTCGGCACGCCCGGCAACGCCGAGACAGGTGGTGTGCCGCAATTTATCGCATCGGCCACCATCGTCACTAACGCCGAGCTGCTCGCACGCGCCGAGGTTAAGGCCACTGCCGTAAACGCCGCGCCTGTCGTGCGCGATTGGGATCAAGCGGTCACGCGCATTGAGCTCGAGGCGGATGCAGAAAGCGACGACACGGGACAGATCGAGCATTTCGTCCATGCACTGATAGAGAACGACGAAAACGCCGCGCCAATGTATAAGTACACCTATATCGGGCAGGCGACGAACGCCGTTGCGGACCCCAACGCCAATTCTGCCGGCGTGTCGGAGGACGAGCGTGGCGGCATAAAACCCTCGAGCGACAACGTGCTGTTTTCCGGCGTGCTCAGCGAAGCCCACATGAAGCTGGCAATGATTGCCGGCGTAGAATGCCTGTTCCGTATCGCCTCGGTGTGCTACGGCGACAATGGCCGCTCGCGCCTGGTGGTGCACACAAGGGCAAACGGCACGTGGTCCGCCCCCACGCCCGTGGACTTCCCCCTTGGGTTTGGCGAGGGCGACGTGGAGCGCGACGGCATATACGATTACGACTTCGACGTGGTGGAATATACGGACGAGAGGGGAAACCAGGACGCCTACGTGCTGCTGGTCTCGGGCGAGCGCCCCGACGGCGACAACACCCTTTTCGATACGGCAAGCACAGCCGGCATACTGTCCGTCGTGCGCCTGCGCATAAGTAATGACGAGACCCGCGTGGTGTCGCATACGTCATGGCGCAGCATCTCGCGCGGCCGCCTGCAAGAGGATGGCTACCATTGCCTGCAGTGCCCGCGTATCACGGTGGGCAAGACGCTGGTCGACGGGCGCCTGTCGGGTGCCTACCTCCACCGCCGCGGAACCACCGCAGAAAAGGCACTCGGCAGCGAGGCTGAGGTTGCGCTGGAGTGCTTTACCCTGTGGTCGGACGTTTCGGGCGACAGCCTGACGTTCCGCCAAGTTCTCCGCTTTCCGCAAGCACCGTCGAGTATCGAGCTGGGCGAGCCCGAAAATATCAACGGCAAAATGGTGGTGCCCGTTGCGTACGAGACCGCAGACGGTTGCGGCTGCGCATCGTACGCCGTGATCGGCCAGTCCATTGCGGGCTGGGGCGTTATGTCACCAGACGCCACGGTACCCCGTGCGGTGCCGTGGCCACAACATTCGGGCTTTTTGGCCACCGTCAACGAGCAACTGCAGCATATTACTTGGACGCGAGGCGCATCGGCATTTGCAACGCAGCCCGTGGGTGCCGCAGGCTGTGGCCCGGCATCGTTTAGCGTAAGCAACAACGGCAGGTGTGTACTCTATGTAGAGAACACCGACGGCAAGGTGGGACAAACCTACGACGAAGAAGGCAACCCGGTAGCAGTGATGGGCAAGCACTTCCGCATCTTCGCCAGCACCTTGGCAGGCGATCTTTTCACGGAGCCGTTCGTAATGTGCGAGCTGGACCATCCCGTCGATCAGATAACGACATTTTTGACGTCGGGAGGCATGCTCTCCGCGCTCGCCACGCACATTGTGAGTGCCGAGCAGAGCAAGGCAGAGCTGCACGGCATCGAAGTGCCTTTGGTGGCATGTGCCACTCCGACGGGCGCGGTCGCTACCTCGGGCGCGGTGGTGCCCGGAGCAGCAGGCGAATCCTTCATGGTCACGGTTCGAAACGACGGCAACACCTTGCTGACCGCCGGCACGATCGATCTGTACCGAGAGGGCTCCAGCCAGCCGTTCTCCAGCGCATCCATTGGATTCGGAGCGAACGCGCGCATGGCTTCGATCTACGATCCAGAGCTTGCCGAGGACGCTTCGGCCAACGACATGGCACACGTGAAGCACGCGCTCGAGGCGCTGGGCGCACGTTTTGCGACGCACCCGCTGGTTGCCGACAATGGAAACGCCGTGCTGGCACCAGGCTGCACGGCACAGTTCCGCATGAGCTTCGCCATCCCCGAAAGTTGGAGCGACGAAGTGGGCAAACGCGTAACGCTGTATGCGAAAGCGCGTGATCTGGTGGCGCTCGATCCCGTAACGCTCGGGGAAATTCGACCAGGCGCGAACTCGGCGCTGGGTGCCGTACTGCACGAGCTTCATGTGCCCGGCGCGGCATGCGAACGCTCAGAAGTTCAGGTCGGCGTATGCGATAGCGCGGATGCGACAGGACTTCACGACGCCCCGATGACGGCAGACGGCGATGGTGGCTCGAGTGGCGGCGGTACTGACAAGGGCGGCGGCTCCGGCGGAAGCAGCTCCGGCAGTGGCAAGGACCACGGCAATAACAAGCGCTCCGGGAAAGCGGGCGCGCTTGCGGGCACGGGCGATGTCAACGTCCCCCTTACAGCAGCCGCCGCAGCACTCGCCGCGGCAGGCGCCGGCCTCGTCGCCTACAGCGCCCGCCGCACGGCGGTCGAGACCGACACCGCCAATGAGGTCAATTTGGATAGGCCTCGCTAGCTCCTACTTACTTTTGTGAGAGACGCTGAATCGGCTCATCGAACATCAAAACCACCCCTAAAAGGGGTGGTTTGCTCTTAGGGTA